>JADFFP010000214.1 GCA_022568115.1 Pseudomonadota bacterium
AACCGCGCCTCATCTTGTGGTTTCGTGCACCCGCTGCGCACCATCGATCGGGAAAAGGCCAGATCCTGGCCAATAATTCTAAAACTGCTTAAACAAAGACCAGAAACCAAGGTAACGTACGACGATACCAGATTGAGCAGTATTTCCCGCGGGATAACCAATTTATACCGCGATGTGCTCTACTATTTTGTCCAGAATATTATTTACCAGGGTGAGTTGGCCCTGTTTGGAACACTGGTCAACCCGCTGGGGTGCGCGGTGGCCTACCGCCGCGAATACCTGCTGGATTTATTCCGGGAAACAGAGATGACGCTGGGCGACAACCTGACCGCGTCCGAGGATATCTACATTGGTTTTAATTTTATTGACCGGGGTTACCATAACGTCCAGGTGATGGAAGTGGTGGTTCATTCCATGGAACCGGAAGCCCAAAAACTGCCAAAACAGCTTTATCTGTGGTCTTCGGCCTGGCTGCAAAGTTCCTATTATTTCCCGGAACTTCTGACCAGTCCCTTTAAAGCCGTGAAACGGCGCCGGGCCCGCCGGGAGTTGAACAAAGATATTCTCGACGATGACGTTTACATTCCATACCAGGAACCTCTGGGCAGGCTGTATGCCCAGGAATCCGGGCGCCCGATCGGCTGGGCGGTTTTTTTCGCCCTGTTTGAAAAGATCACTTATCCTTTGATCATGGCTTTGTTTGTCATTGCCGGATGGTTTGATATTCTGGGGTATACTATTTTGTTCGAAAGTGTTCTCTTTACCATCCTGTTGGGGATTTTCGGCAAGGAACACAAATTGATGTATATGGGTAAAGGACTGTTGATTACGCCAATCCGTTATATGTCAATTTTTACCGACATCTTTACGGTGGGCAAATTCTTTGCCGATTTGACGCGCCCCCGGGGAAAGGAAGGACGCGGATGGCGAAAATAACTCTCAGAACCACGATTCTTGCCGCGACTTTGCTTTCTGGCGCGGCCTTGGTCACCCCGACACTTGCTCAAACCAACAAAGAGCTGATGGATCGCGCGCTTGCTGCCGAGAGCCAGAATTACTGGTCCGCGGCTGAGGCGTTTTATCGCCAAATCTTGGAAAATGACCCCACCCAAGGGTCCCTTTGGGAGCGTCTGTCCGACATTATCGCCCAGCAGGGCCGTCCGCTGGAGGCCGCCGAGGCACTGGCGAGGGCCGCCGATCTGGATCCCGGAAATGCTGACCTGCAGGCGAGGACGGCCAATGCCTTTGCCGCCGCAAATGAGCCTGAGAAGGCGCTTGCATTTATGAACCGGGCGCTGACGATCGAGAGCGATAATTTGTTCTTCCTCTCGTCTAGAGCGGCGACCGAGACCTGGCTGGGGCGCTATGCCGAGGCCGAGGCTGATCTGCTGAGAGCCTTTGATGAAGGGCTGGAGGTGACGGAAGAAAATCTGGTGCGCCTGGGCTCGGTGCAGCAGTGGCAGGACAAACTGGACGCCAGCCTCGAAACCTTGCTAAAGGTTACACAGCTCAACCCTGAAAACATAGAATATATGGTGATGTTGGCGCGCCTTTATTCGTGGCGCGGGGCTTATACAAGATCCATAGAAACCATTGAAGAATACCTGGCAAGGGGCGGAAGCCCTCTCACTCATGCCCAGGAAAAAGCGGTTGTTTTGGCCTGGGCCGACAAACCCGATGCTTCGCTGGCGGTCTCTGACCCTCAGCTGGCGCAGCACCCCGATGACGTTCCCCTGCTGATCGGCCGGGCGATTGCTTATTCTCGGGCACGCGATTATGAAACCTCGTTTTCACTTTTGGACCGGCTGGACCAATTGACCGGCCCCAGCGACGAGATTATCGAGGTCCGCAGGATTTTGACAGCGCCGGTGAGATCGAACCTCGACGTCCGTTTCCGCGCCTCTGGCGATCGCGATAATATTGATATTTACGGCGGCCAGGCGGTGGCGACGCTGGCCATCAAACCGGGCTTTTACTTCCGCATTGGCGGCGAGGGCTACCACATGACCGCCCCCGCCTTCAGCGGGCTGGACCGGATTGATAACGTCGGCAGTATCGTGAAAAAAGGCGCCTGGGCCGAACTTGAAATTCCCTTCAGCCAGGATGTCCGGGCGATCATCCGGGGCGGCGGCGCCTCCACCAGTTTCGGGGCGGATATTTTCACCTACGACGTCAAGATCAGAGCCCGCACCAACGACAACACCTTTATCACGGTTGGCGCCAACCGTGATTTGTTCATGGCCTCGCCGCGTTCCCTTTCGCTGGGCATTACCAATACCGAATATTTTGTGCAAGTGGACCATACGCCCAATCTCGACTGGTTCGTCCAGGGGCGTCTCGCCTATTTCGATCTCAATGACGGCAACCGCAACATCAAGGGTGACTTTACAATCATCAGGAATGTCCGGCGGCGCGCAGATTACAATATTAATATCGGCCTGAACGCCACAATATTTGGCTATTCCATGAACCTGCCCAACGGTTATTATGACCCGAGCTTTTTGCAGCAGTACTTCGTGCCGCTCTATTTTTATTTCAAGTTTTCCGATGATGACGGGCTTAATGTCACCATCTCACCGGGCCTCCAGAAGGACAATACCATGACCAGTTACCAGCCCGCCGCGGCCGCTAGTATGGAGCTAACCCTTGGGTTTTACCGCGACTGGATGTTGAAAGCAAAGATTGAGGGTTTTTATGGTGGCGCAGGCGCGGTGGTCGCAGTGGGGGATTACTGGGTCGTCGCCGGCGGCGCCCGTCTGGTGAGACGCTTCTAGGATTTAAAGCGAGATTTTTAACGGCCTGTCGAGGACGATCTCTTGTTCGGTTAGGGCGCATTGGTAACACAGCACCTCGACCCCGGTTTTGATGGCTTGATCGAGCGCCTCCCCATAGGCCGGGTCGATGTCACCGGCGATGGTGAAGACCTGACAGTCGGGGCGCTGCACCAGGTACACCATCACCGCCCGGTGGCCGTCCCGGACCATCAGTGAAAGCTCGCGCAAATGTTTGGCGCCGCGGCTGGTGACAGCGTCGGGAAATTCGGCCTTGACGCCGCGCCTGAGGGTCACGTTCTTGACCTCGACATAGCAAAGACCAGGGTCCTCGAGAAGCAGGTCAATGCGGGAGTTTTCAGAGCCGTATCCGACCTCGCGGCGGACCGAGGAATATCCCGTTAATTCTTTGATTTTAT
>JADFFP010000215.1 GCA_022568115.1 Pseudomonadota bacterium
ACTGTTTTTTGAGATCAGGAAAACCTCCCTGGTCGGCCTCGGCCAGGCTTCGGTGGAAGAGATCGATACCCTGAACATTCTGGAAGCCTCACTGCTGGCGATGCGAAGGGCGCTGGCCGCATTGCCCCTCAAACCTGACGCCTGCCTGGTCGATGGCAACCGCGACCCGAGGTTGGGTTTCCCGACCAAATGTCTGGTCAAGGGGGACGCGATCAGCTTTTCGATCGCCGCCGCCAGCATTATTGCAAAAGTTTCCCGCGATAAAATCATGGCCGAATTGGCAAAAGAGTTCCCCGAGTACGGTTGGGAGCAAAACGCAGGATATGGAGTCCCGTATCATCTGCACGCACTAGATGTTGTGGGACCCACCCCCCATCACCGGAAAAGTTTTGCCCCCATCGCCCGGCTTTTAGGCGAGGATTCGAAGGTAACTTACTGATTCCAAAACATTTTTCACTTGACGCCGGAATCCGTTTTGACTCATGATGGCCGCCTTCCTCAACCGGTGTTGCAGGAATACAGAGCACATTAGAATCATTTGAAGTTAATGTGCTCTTAAGGTGGGAGAGAGAGGAACGACGCACATGACGGGCGCCAATCGCTTGCCTGTGGACCAGATCCTGAAAGGATGCTGCATCGAGGTCATGAACCGGCTGCCTGAAAAGTCGGTCGATGTGGTCTTTGCCGACCCGCCTTATAATTTACAATTGCAGGGAGACCTGCACCGGCCTGATAATTCCAAGGTCGATGCCGTCACCGATCACTGGGACCAGTTTGAAACCTTTAAAGCCTATGATGAATTTACCCACGGCTGGCTGAAGGCGGCCAAAAGGGTTTTGCGGGACACCGGCACGCTGTGGGTCATCGGCTCCTATCACAATATTTTCCGGGTTGGCAAAGAGCTGCAGGACCAGGGCTATTGGATTCTCAATGACATCATCTGGCGCAAGCAAAACCCGATGCCGAATTTCCGCGGCACCCGCTTTACCAACGCCCATGAAACCCTGATCTGGGCCTCCAAATCAAAGGACGCCAAGGGCTTTACCTTTAACTACCGGGCGATGAAATCCCTCAACGAGGATGTCCAGATGCGCTCCGACTGGCTGCTGCCGATCTGCAACGGCAAGGAGCGGATCAAGGAAAACGGCGAAAAGAGCCATCCCACCCAAAAACCGGAAGGGCTGCTGCACCGGGTGATTTTGTCCTCCACCAGCCCGGGGGACATTGTTTTGGACCCCTTTTTCGGGACCGGCACCACCGGGGTGGTCGCCAAACGGCTGGGGCGTCATTTCATTGGCATCGAGCGGGAGGAAAAATATATCCGGCTGGCCACTAAACGCATTTCACTGGCGGACAAGTTCGATGACAATGTCATTGCTTTCACCACTTCGGCCCGCCAACAGGTGCGGGTTCCCTTCGGCGCCATTGTCGAAATGGGCCTGCTGAAACCCGGGACAGTCCTTTTCGATGCCAAAAAGAAGGTCAGGGCAAGGGTGCGTTGCGATGGATCTTTGATCTGTGATGACCAGGAAGGCTCGATCCACAAAATGGGCGCCCATGTCCAGGGGGCAAGTGCGTGCAACGGCTGGACCTTCTGGCATTTCGAAAAAAAGGGCAGCCTGGAGCCGATTGACACCTTGCGCAAAAAGGCCCGGGCCAAATTCACAAACTGAATTAGGACCGGGTTTCCAAAACTCTGGCAATAACCTTATTCATGACGGTCGGAAACCCGGCGGCCAGCAATTGATCCTTTTTAAGCCAACTGCCTCCCTTCACATGTCCCTTCCCTGTCAGGATGGTCAACCGAAGATGAAAATGGGTGAAGGTATGGCGCACTTCGCCCGAGACCGGCGTCCACTGAATATCAAGCGGGGCGTGGCTGTGAAAAGATTGTTTTTGACCCTCCCGCCACGGGGTTGAGGGCAACTCGAGCATCCCCCCTAAAAGCCCTTTTTCCGGGCGCCGCCGCACCAGCACCCGGCCCTTATCCTCGAGCCAGAATACCACCCCGTGGCGGGTCGGCCTGGCCTTTCTTTTATCGCGCCTCGGTAAGGTATCCTGCAGGCCTTGCTTAAAAGCCTGGCAAAAACCACTCAAGGGGCAGTGGGGGCAATCGGGAGCATTTGGGGTGCAAACAGTGGCGCCCAGATCCATCAGGGCTTCGGCATAATCACCGGGACGGTCGTCCGGGGTGAGGGACGCCGCAAGATCATAGAGCTTGGATTTTGCTCCCGGTAAAGGGACAGGAACGGCAAACAGCCGGGCCATGACCCGTTCGACATTGCCGTCAACAACCGTTGCCGGCTGCCCGAAAGCCAGGGCTGCGATCGCCGCTGCGGTATAAGGGCCGATGCCGGGAAGAGTAAGCAACTGCTCTTCCTTCTCAGGAAATTGGCCCGCCAAATTATTGGCCACGATATTGGCGCATTTATGGAGGTTTCGCCCGCGGGCGTAATAGCCGAGTCCGGCCCAATTTTTCAAAACCTCTTCCAGCGGCGCCCGGGCCAAGGTCTTGACATTTGGATAAAGTTCAAGAAATTTCTCAAAATAGGGAATAACCGCCGCGACCGTGGTTTGCTGCAGCATAATTTCCGCCAGCCAGACTTTATAGGGATCGCGCCTGGCCTTGGTCCGCCAGGGTAAGGAGCGCCCCTCCCGGTCAAACCAGTCCAGCAGCCGCCCGGTAAGTTTTTTGTTATTTCCTTTATCTCTTGCCACAGGCTATCCTTGTTTGCAGAGCCCCAACCTGCTTTATAGAATTCAGGCGGAAAAGAGCAAAAGGGTTTTCGTTGAAAATGGCAAAAACAATCTCAAACGGAAGAATAGGCTGGGTGCGGCGGCTCGATAAGGTTCTGCCCAAATCAGCAAAACGGGTTTTCCGTCAATATGGCTTTGCCGAGGACGCCCTGATCCGTGGCTGGCGGGAAATTGCCGGGGAAAAACTGTCCCGGGTGACCGCCCCGTTGCGCCTGACCTATGGCAAGGAAAAGGGGGAGAAGATTGCCATCCTTCATTTGCTGGTGGAAGGTGCCGCCGCTCTTGAGGTGCAGCATCAAATTCCTATTCTGATCGAAAAGATCAATATCTTTTACGGTCACAATCTAATCAGCCGGATTACCCTGATACAAGGGAAACCCGGGCAGAATAAAAGACCTGAGAGGGTTGAAAAAAAACCTCCTGACCCGGCAGT
>JADFFP010000216.1 GCA_022568115.1 Pseudomonadota bacterium
CCGCCGTGGGGATTTCCAGCGCGACCGGCACCTCCGCCACTTGATAGCTGTAACCGCGATCCTCCAGCACCTTGATTGCCCCGGCTTTCATTTGATCGGCAATTTCGGGGTAAAAGCGCGCCTCGACAATCAGGATATGGTTTTTGGCGGCTGCCATTTATTTGATTCCTCGCTGTTCGACGATATTCAGGCCATAGGCCTCCATGCCGACAAAGTTTTGTTTGGTGTTGGACAGCAAAATCATGTCCTGGACCCCCAGGTCGCACAGGATCTGGGCGCCGATGCCGTAATCGCGCAGCGTGGTGGAGGGCGCCGGGGCGGCTTCCTTGCTTTCGCGCTGCTTGACCATGTGCTGCAAGCGGTCGGGGCGGATATCGCGGATGATGACAATCACGCCCGAGCCTTCCTTGCCGATCATCCTCATCGCCGCTTCAAGCTGGCCGGCGCGCTCGCCCTCTTCTTGCAGTATATCGTTGAACATATCCAGCACGTGAACCCGCACCATCACCGGCTTATCAGGCCCGATCTCGCCTTTGACCAGCACCAGATGCTCGGCGTACTCAGCAGTGTTGATGTAAACCTTTGACAGCCATTCGCCGCCGGCCAGGCTTTTGACCCTGGTCTCGCCGACACATTTGACCAGGTTGTCGGCCTTCAGGCGGTAGCCGATCAGGTCCTTGATGGTGGCTACTTTCAGGCCGTGGAACTGGGCGAACTTGATCAGGTCCGGCAGCCGCGCCATGGTCCCGTCGTCGTTCATAATCTCGCAGATCACGGCGGAAGGGTTCAAGCCCGCCAGACGGGCGATGTCGACCGAGGCCTCGGTATGCCCGGCGCGCACCAGTACCCCGCCGTCGCGCGCCACCAGCGGGAACACGTGGCCGGGCGAAGCGATATCGTCCTTGCCGTGTCCGGCATCGATCGCGACCGAAACGGTGTGGGCCCGGTCATGCGCTGAAATCCCGGTCGAAACCCCCTCTTTGGCCTCGATCGAGATGGTAAAGGCGGTCCCCTGGCGGGACAGGTTTTCGCGGCTCATGAGGGGCAAGTCCAGCTCCTTGACCCGGTGTGAGGTCAGCGTCAGGCAGATCAGGCCGCGCCCGTGCTTGGCCATGAAATTGATCGCCTCGGGTGTCGCCATTTGCGCCGGGATGACCAGATCGCCCTCGTTTTCGCGGTCTTCCTCGTCGATCAGGATGAACATGCGGCCATTGCGGGCGTCCTCGACCACTTCCTCGATGGTCGACAGGAAAGCCGCCGGCAGGTCGCCGGGGCGAACTTTGTTGGCGGGTTTTGACATCACCGGTTTCCCTTCAGCTCTTGGAGGCGCGCACTATAGCGGGCAAAAACATCCGCTTCCACATTTACTTTATCTCCGGCTTTCAGGTCCCCGAAGGTGGTCACGGCCCCGGTATGGGGGATAAGGACGACGCTAAAGGTGTCTTTTCCTGTCCCGTTGACGGTCAGGGATACGCCATCCAGCGCGATGCTGCCCTTTTCCGCCACCAGATGGGCGATCGCACCGGGCAGCGTCAGGGTCAGGGCCTGGCCGCCCTCAATCGGCTCGATTGCGGTGATTTCGCTAACCCCATCGACATGGCCCATGACCATGTGGCCGCCCAGCTCATCGCCGGCTTTCAGCGGCCGCTCCAGGTTGACCGGGACGCCGGCGGCCCAGGCGCCAAGCGTGGTGCGCTCAAGCGTTTCCTGTGAGGCTTCGAAGGAGAGCGTCTTTTGCCCCTTTCCGGTGACCGTCAGGCAGATGCCGTTGCAGGCGAGAGACGCGCCGATCGCCACGTCGTCGGTGGCAAACGGGACGGACAGGGTCAGTTTTGCGCCATTTCCGCGTGAAATAGCCTGAACTTCGCCAACTGCGCTTATGATGCCGGTAAACATGGGGCTAGCCTTAATCTCTCCGTTCATAGAAATCCAGTATATCTTTCCCTAGAATATTTTTCTCAAGCAACTGAAAACCCTCTATATTTGAACCCCTGAGTATTTTGGGTTTTCTGAAAGCCGGGACTGCTTCAGAGCCAAGCACAAGGCGGTTGTTGCTGAACCTGTAAATCTGATCCACCAGAGCGCTTTCATGGAAACTGGTGTTGATCTTTGCGCCGCCCTCCACCAGCAGTCTTGTAATTCCTTTTTTTGCAATTAATTCAAGAACTTGTTTAATATTCTTAATGTTGCCTAAAGACACTATTTCAACGCCTTTGCCGGCCAATTCGGGGGAAATTTCCGTCTCTTCGGTCACCACCCAGACCGGCACTTCATGAGCGCTTTGGACGAGCCGCGAATCGAGGGGAATTTTCAGCTTCGTATCCAGCACGATCCGCACCGGTGAGGTGACATCCTTGTCCGGCAGGCGGCATGTCAAATCAGGGTCATCTGCCAAAACAGTGCCAATGCCCACCAGGATGGCGTCGTGGCTGGCGCGCAAACGGTGGGAATATTCCCGTGCCTGCCGGCCGGTGATGCGGGTTTCCACCCCTTCCCGTTCGGCAATTTTGCCATCTTTGGAGGTCGCCAGTTTCATCGCGACAAGTGGGCGGCCCTCGGTTTGTTTCAGGAAATATCCCTTATTCAGGGCCTTTGCTTCCTCCTCGAGCAGACCATAATCCACCTGAACCCCTGCTTTTTTCATGATTTCCGCGCCTTTCCCGGCGGTCCGGGGGTCGGGATCGGAGACTGCAAAGACCACCCGCTTCACCCCGGCCTGGGCCAGCAACCGGGCGCACGACCGGGTCTCGCCCTGATGGGCGCAGGGCTCCAGCGTCACATAGGCGGTGGCGCCTTTGGCTTTGGCGCCAGCCATTTGCAGGGCTTCGAACTCTGCATGGGGCCGCCCGCCGGGCTGGGTCCAGCCCCGGCCCACGGTTTTATCATCCTTGATAATAAGGCAGCCCACCGCGGGGTTGGGCCAAACCCGGCCAAGGCCATCGCCCGCCAGCCGCAAGGCCGCCGCCATGAAATCCTTATCCTGTTTTGAGAATGCCCGGGACAGCTTACTTGTCCTTATTCCCGGGCCCTTCCATTTCACCGACAAAAGCCCCGAAATCCGCCGCTTCCCGGAAGTTTTTATACACGCTGGCGAAGCGCACGTAAGCCACGGTGTCAATCCGCTCCAGCCCCTCCATCACCAGCTTGCCGATAATCTCGGAAGAGATTTCG
>JADFFP010000217.1 GCA_022568115.1 Pseudomonadota bacterium
ATGCCGGCATTGTTGATCAGAACGTCGATCGCCCGGCCCGTCAGTTCCCCGGCCAGGGAATCAACCGCGGCAAAGTCGGTAACGTCGAGGGCATGAACCTCGAGGTTTCCGCTTAAGCCCTTCAATTCATTGGCTTTTTCCGGATTGCGGCAGGTGGCGATCACCTCCCAGCCCTTTTTCAGGTAAGCCCTGGTGAAGCCCAATCCGATGCCCCGGTTGGCGCCGGTGATCAAAACGGTCAGCACGACTAGTCCTTCCCTTCGGATGTTTTCCACTTCGCCATCAATTGATTGGACGGCAGGGTTTCATCGACGGCTTTTTTGGCGGTCTCGGCCCCGGCGATGGGGAGACCTTTGGGGTCCAAAAGACCAAGCTGGACCAGCACCGAGGCCTGGTCCCAATAGATATGCTCGTGGTAGAGCTTGCCGCCCCGGAAACAGACCACCGCCACCAGCGGTATTTCGACCTTTTTGCCGGTCGGCGGAATGCCGGGCAGCATCCAGTCGATCTCGGTGTCGTGGGTGAACGAGAAAATCATCTCATCGACCACCCGGTCGGCGCCGACGGTTCTTGAGATCGGCACCAGCGCGGTATCTTCCGGCAGTTTCGGGATGAAATGATATTTGTAAAAGCGGTGCAGCTCTTTCTGCCCGACCCCGCCGGTCATGGTCGGCATGTGGTTGACATAGCAGTCCCCGACCATGGTTTTCATGGTCGCCCCGGCATCGCGCATCTCGAATTCCGCCGCGGTGTGAGCGTCCCACAATTGCTCCAGATTATAATCGGGGCCCATTACCGACTTGAGGCAGGTCAGGGTCCTGGTGTGGGCGATCAGCGCCGAGGGCCGGTGGTAATGGTCCTCAGCCTCCCGGGCGAAAGCATGGTCGGCGCCGGGATAGTCATAAATGCTGATATGTTCATGATCTTTCAGCGCCCCGGAGATTTTGGCGAAGGCCTCTCTGGGAACAAATTCATCCTTTTCGGCGAAGTGCAGGACGGTTGGGCAGGTGATGTTTTTAGCTTCGTCCAGCTTTTCCTCGATGCCCACCCCGTAGTAGCCAACCGCGGCATCGCAATCGGTGCGGCAAGCGGAAAGATACGCCAACAGGCCGCCCAGGCAAAAGCCCACCACGCCCACCTTGCCGTGGCATTCGCGCCGGCTCCGAAGTGCGGTGACCGCCGCCTGGATGTCCTCAACCCCCTTATTCACATCAAACGCCTGGTAACATTCAAACGCCTTTTGCCAATCCTCTTCAGAATAGCCGAGCTCGATCCCCGGCTCGATCCGCCAGAAGAGATCGGGCACCAGCACCACATAGCCCTCCCCGGCGAATTTGTCGGCAACCGCCTTCATCACATAATTGATGCCGAAAATTTCCTGGGCGATCACCAGGCCGGGGCCGGAGCCTCCCTCCGGGAGCGCCAGATAGCCTGAAAATTTACCGTCGGCGGTGGAAATATTCATGGTTTCAGACATATTTAAAGTCCCCCTCCCTATCCGGAATTATTAACGGAACGAAGGCCCATGGTGGCACAGGCCACTTCCTGGATAAAGTCAAATAAACGAGAGAAAACCTCTTACCGGCGCGCCCCGTCCCAAAGGCTTTGCATGCACTGGTGCATATCCTCAAGGCTTGGCAAACTGGCGCAGTCCCGGTTCTGGTTGTTAAAATTTTCCAGATTCCGGATTGTTCCAAGTTGCACCAGGCGGAATTGGATTTGTTTTATATTTTGCTCATATTCATCATATTTCTTCAGCACTTGCCGTGCCGCCCAAACCCTGTTTTCTTCCCGCATATTAAGGTCATCGGCGCGCCGGTTGTAATCATTAAATTCCGCATCCAGCCTGAAATATTCATTATCCAGTTGACTTTTCCGATAGTCTAACTGCGATAACCAATTGGTGCATCTGTTATAGGCGGCCTCTTCCAATTCACCCTGGCACTGGCCTTCAAAGGAGGACGCTTCAGATTCGTAGGCGTTTAATTCCGAGGTGTAATTTGCTTCCTGATAGTCCAGCTGATTTATTTCATTTTCCAGGAGAGAAAATTCAGCCTGGTGCTGGCTTGCAATCTCCAGATTTTCCTCAGCAATTATATCCAGCTCATGGATCTGGTTGACGTTAAATTCCATTTCCCTCAACAGCTGCGCCGGGCTCATACTGCCATAATCCTGGGCGATTGCCGTGGTGGAACTCAATAACAAAATTCCAAACGGAATTAGAAAAAATCTGTAAAATGTCATGGCTTCCTCCCCTCGTGCATAAAGAGCATACCGTAATTTTGCTGCAAATAGAATGCTCTAATCATTTCAATAGGTTACTGGTTCCAAACCAAGGTCATGCAGGAATACATATCCTCCAGCTCGCCTCGTTTTGTGCATTGCATGACCTGTTCTGAAAAGCCCTCCCGGCGATCATCGACCGAAAGCTCATAGAGCCGCACCTGGAGATCGCGAATCGCCTGTTCGACCCTTTGGTATTTTTCCAGCAGCACGCCGACCGCTTCAACCCGTTTGTTTTCTTCAGCATTCAGTTCGTTAACCTTGCGGTTATAGGCGGTGTGATCAGCGGCCAATTGTTCCGCCTCGCGATCAAGGCTGGTCTTTTGCCTGTCGAGGTTTTGTTTCAGGGTCAGGCACTGGGTGTAGATATCCTCCGGCAGTTTGCCGTCCTGGCAGCGTTCAATATAGGCTGATGCCTGGCGGTTGTGATCAATGGTGCTTTTGTCATAGGCCGCCGCCCTGGCATCAAGGCTGGGGCCTTCGGTCTTGAGGTCTGCCACCCGTTTGCTGTTCTGTTCCGCCACCTCGGCGTTTTGCCGCAAAATCGACTGGATGTCGTTCAACTCGGAAATGTTGCTGCGAAGGGCCTGCAGCAGCTGGGCCGGGGACATTTGGTCCGACGACTCCGAGCAAGCCGAAGAGCCCAGTAAAGCCACAAGAAAGATCGCCAGAATTGTTGATTTGTTCACAATTACCCTTCCCTTAAGTCCTTAAAGCCAGAATGTTCATAGCATAGGAACTTGAAGGGAAAAAGAATCAAATGTTCGGGGCGGCCTTAACGCCTTTTCTTGCCCCGGCCGCCCTTGGACCTGCTGGCCGGGCGGTCCGAACGTGACCGGGTTGAGGCCGAGGGTTTGGACGAATCC
>JADFFP010000218.1 GCA_022568115.1 Pseudomonadota bacterium
TTAGAAAAATGGCAGACAATAGTAAGCGTTTGAAAAAGGAACTTGCAGATAAAATAAAAAGTTATCTCCATTGGAGAAAGGTAAACCATGTGACCAGCTATTTTATTTATTTAGGTTCAGTTCTGGCCAGTATTACGGCAACTATTGGAGTGGCAAATGAGGATTTGTTTAAATTGTTAAATGTAGAGTTAAGCTTTATAGCGGCAACTCCGGCCGGGGCGCTTCTTTTGAATAACGTCCTAAAATTTCAGGATAAATCCAAATGGTATGACCAGTTTTATGTTTCTTTGGCTGCGTTGGAAAGACGCCTTCTCGAACAGGGGGCAACAGTTGAAACGGTGAGCAAGGAGTTAACTGTTCTGGATAAAAAAATGCAAAAGACATATCCACAATTTGACAGTTCACAAATTCCTCAAAAATAAAAGTCTGATGCCAACATAGCCCAGGCGAGAGGAGTGTTGCCCGACCTGTCCACCATAGCTTTGGCGGCTGCGGAAACCTTGGCGAAGGGGGACTTTTCATTATAAAAGTTAATCTTGCCAGGCCCCAAGGTTTCACCTACCTTGAAATTTCAACATCAAGTTTTTTGGAGAAAATTTTATGTCACAATTCATCTTTGCCTATCACGGCGGGAGAAAGCCCGAGAGCCCTGAGGAGGGCAAAGAAATGATGGCAAAATGGCATACCTGGGTGGGCGGCCTTGGCGATGCCGTCATTAACCCCGGCACGCCCCTCGGGATGTCAAAAACCGTTAGCGCCAATGGGGTTGCCGACGATGGTGGCCCAAATCCCTTGTCAGGATTTTCGGTTATTGAAGCCGAAACCATGGAGGCCGCGCTTGAAATGGCCAAGGGCTGTCCGACCCTTGAAATCGGCGGCACCATTGAAGTTGCGGAAATGATGTCGATGTAGTTCCCGGCTTCGCCGGCCCAACAACCGTCCAGGACATAAAAAAAGTGGATTTAAAAATTCTTCTCGATTAGTCTCTGCTGGCAATTTTTAGCCGGAGGATTCCGATGACTTTTTTACGCCTGATAACGATTGCCGTTCTGGTTGTTTTCACCGCCGCCTGTGCCGAGCCGCCCGATCAGCAAGCAAACAGCGCGCCGGAGGATATTTTCTCCTACGCCAATTTTGATCAGGTGACAGTCCGCCACATCGATCTCGATCTGGAGGTGCTGTTCGGCGAAAAGGCGCTGGAAGGGTCAGCGGAATTGACCCTGGAGATGGTGGACGGGGAAGCCAGCCAGCTGGTGCTGGACAGCCGCGATCTGACCATTTACGCGGCCGAGGCGCTGGCCGCCGGCCAGTGGCGCGAGACCCCCTTTACGCTCGGCGGGCGGGATCCGCTGCTGGGCCAAAGCCTGACCATTGACCTGCCGGAAGGGGTGGAAAGGGTGCGCATCTTCTACCGCACCAGTCCCGAAGCTTCGGGGTTGATGTGGCTGGCCCCGGAACAGACCGCCGGCGGGAAGCATCCCTTCATGTTCAGCCAGAGCCAGACCATCCACGCCCGCAGCTGGGCGCCGCTGCAGGACACCCCGGCGGTGCGTTTTACCTACCGCGCCGTGATCAGGACCCCGGCGGAGCTAATTGCCCTGATGAGTTCGGCGCAGGACCGGGACGGGGTGCGTGATGGCGACTATTTCTTTGACATGCCCCAGGCGATCCCTTCCTACCTGATGGCGATTGCGGTCGGCGATCTTGAATTCCGGGAAATATCCGGAAATATCGGGGTTTACGCCGAAAGCTATATTGTTGACGCGGCGGCCGAAGAGTTCAGTGAGACCCCCCTGATGATGGCCGCCAATGAAGAACTTTACGGTCCCTACCGCTGGGGCCGTTTTGACATCCTGGTGCTGCCGCCCAGCTTTCCCTTCGGCGGCATGGAAAATCCCAGGCTGACCTTCCTGACCCCGACTCTGATCGCCGGCGACAAGTCGCTGACCAACGTGGTGGCGCACGAGCTGGCCCATTCCTGGGCCGGCAACCAGGTGACCAACGCCAGCTGGCGCGAGCCGTGGCTCAATGAGGGATTTACCTCGTACGTTGAAAACCGGGTGATGGAGGTGGTTTACGGCCGGGAGCGCGCGGTGATGGAACAGGTTTTGTCCAAGGCCGGCTGGCTGGCCGAGCTGGCCGGGATCGAAGACCCGGCGATGACCGCGCTGGTGCTGCCGGCGGAATTTGCCGACCCGGATGAGGGCTTCACGTCGGTCCCTTACGTCAAGGGCCAGTTCTTCATGATGTTCCTGGAGGAGGCTTACGGGCGCGAGGCGTTCGATCCGTTCCTGAAAAGCTATTTCGACCACTTCGCCTTCCAGAGCATCACAACAAAGGATTTCCTGGAGTACCTGAAAGAGAACCTGATGGACAAAAACCCCGGCGTGGTGGAGCAAGCGGTGATTATGGAATGGCTTTATGCCCCAGGCGTGCCGGCGACCACCCCGAGCCCGGCCTCTAAGGTGTTCGACCGGGTCGATGAGATAAGCGCGGCCTGGCTGGCCGGTGATCTGGATCCGGCCGGTCTCGGGACGGATGCCTGGATCACCCATGAGTGGCTGCGCTTTATCAATGGCCTGCCCGGCGATCTGGCCATGGACCAATTCCGGGCTCTCGATAGCGCCTTTGATTTAAGCGTTTCAGCCAATGCGGAGATCGCTTTCGCCTGGTATATGAAATCGCTGGAAGGGGGTTACGATAAGGTGACGGAACCGCTGCGCGCCTTTTTGATCCGGGTCGGGCGCGGCAAATTTATCTACCGGCTTTATGAACGGCTGGCCGAGACCGGGCAAAAAGACTGGGCGCTGGAGGTCTATAAAGAAGCCCGGCCCGGCTATCACCCGATTGCGCAGGCCCGCATCGACGGGATTTTGGCGGAATAAAGTCCGCCCGGACAAAAAAACATTGCACTTATGTCCCCTGTTTCCTATCACGGCGGGGAAGTCCTCTATTCAGGATAATGAGAATACAGGTTAAGGAACAATCCATGCCGACATCCGCCCCGAAACCGGCCCATGACGTTCTTGCCATGATCGGCAACACGCCGATGCTGAAAGTAACCAAAATCGACACCGGCTGTTGCGAGCTTTACCTGAAGCTGGAAAACCAGAACCCGGGCGGGTCGATCAAGGACCG
>JADFFP010000219.1 GCA_022568115.1 Pseudomonadota bacterium
CATCGGGCCGGGCCGCGGTCAGGCGCGGGTCCAGGTCAGGGTTCTGATCCCTGATCCAGTGGTAGCGGTCGATTTCCCCGAACGCCATGGGCTATTTTCCAAAACGGCTTTCGAGATAGGAAAAAGCCGCCAAAAGCCCATGCGCCTCGGCGCCCTTGGGGCGGCCGGGTTTTCGTTTGGTATTCCAGCAGTAGATATCCAGATGGGCCCAGGATTTGGTGTGCTCAATAAAGCTTTGCAAATAAAGCGCCGCGGTAATCGCCCCGGCAAAAGTGGTATCGGCCATGTTGTTGATGTCCGCCACTTCACTTTTCAGGGTCTCCCGGTAGGGCTGCCACAGGGGCATGCGCCACAGGGGATCCCCGGAATTCATCCCGCCCGCCATAAGCCCGCTGGCCAGCTCGTCATTATTGGCGAAAAGCACCCCGATATCCGGGCCAAGGGCGATGCGGGCGGCGCCGGTCAGGGTCGCGAAATCGATCAGGAGATCGGGTTTTTCCTCATCGGCCAGCGCCAGCGCGTCGCACAAAACCACCCGCCCTTCGGCATCGGTGTTGCCGATCTCAACGGTGATCCCCTTTCGTGTCGTGATGACGTCGCTGGGCCGGTAGGCGTTGCCGGAAATGCTGTTTTCCACCGCCGGGATCAGGACCCTGAGGCGAATCGGCAGGTTCAAAGCCATGATCGCCCGGGCTAATCCCAAGGTCACGGCCGCCCCGCCCATGTCCTTTTTCATCAGGATCATGCCGGTGGCGGATTTGATATCCAGCCCGCCGGTGTCAAAGCAAACACCCTTGCCGACCAGCGTCACCTTGGGGTGCTTTTCATCGCCCCACACCAGGTCGATCAGACGCGGGGCCTGGGCGGCGGCCCGGCCCACCGCATGGATCGCCGGGAACCCTTTATTCAAGAGATCGTCGCCCTTGATAACCGTGGCTTTGGCGGAATAGGACTTGGCAATGCCCAGCGCCGCCGCCTCCAGCCCGTCCGGGCCCATGTCGCTGGGCGGGGTATTGATCAGGTCGCGGGCCAGGAAAAGCGAGGCGGCCAATTCCTCGACGCGTTTTTTATTGGCGCCAGCGGGCAATTTCAGGCTGCGCGGGCGGGCGTTCCGCTTGCTTTTGTATTGATCAAAATTGTACTGCCCCAACGCCCAGAACAGCGCCACCAGGTTGGCGACCTGCGGGGGCATGTCAAACTGAAACTCAAACGCCCCTTCAGGCAACCGCGTGGCCAGGCCGCGCAGGTGCGAGGGCAGGCGCTGCAGGTTGGTGCCGAACAGCACCTCTTTCAGGGTGCCGTCTTTATTATTGATATAGGCCAGCTGCGTGTCATAGCCCATAAAGCCGAAGGTTTTGGCCTGGGCGGCAGCGGCGATGTCCGCGTCCCGCTGCCAGGCCCTGAAGTCCTTGACATCGAGAATCCGGATCGGGGTTGTGACCTCCTTGCCGGAGCAAAATAAATGACTTGGTTTGATACGCATAAGTAAAGTTTCCTGATTGAGTGTGCAGGTTATTGTCGGACAGCCCGCCGTCGCTCCTAAAGGAGCTATGGCGAGACACTCCGCCTTGCAATTACAAGTTTCGGCTCGGGCTTGCCTCGCCGAAGCCTTGTGCGAAGGCGGGTGGCGGAGCGAGAGGGATTCGAACCCTCGAAGGGCGTTAACCCTTACACGCTTTCCAAGCGTGCGCCTTCAGCCACTCGGCCACCGCTCCTTAATCGACCGCCTTGCCTTAATCCGCTCGGCACTATAGCCAACTTCCCTTGAGACGCAAGCCTGAAACCCCTAGTCCTGGTCCATCTTCAGGGCCGCAATGAAGGCTTCCTGCGGGATTGAAACCTTGCCGAAAGTGCGCATCCGGGCCTTGCCCTTTTTTTGCTTGTCCAGCAATTTTCGCTTGCGGGTAAAGTCGCCGCCGTAGCATTTGGCGGTGACATCCTTGCGCATCGCTGAAAGGGTCTCACGCGCGATCACCTTGCCGCCCAAGGCCGCCTGGATGGGAATTTTAAACAGCGCCCTGGGGATCAGCTCTTTCAGCTTGGAGCACAGCGCCCGGCCTCTGGCCTCTGCCTTTGATCTGTGAATCATCATCGAAAGGGCATCAACCGGCTCGGCGTTGACCAGGATCGACATCCTGACCAGATCGCCCTCGCGGTACTCCTCTATGGTATAGTCAAAGCTGGCGTAGCCGCGGCTGAGCGATTTCAGCCGGTCGTAAAAATCATAGACCACTTCATTCAGGGGCAGGTCATAGACCACCATCGCCCGGCTGCCGGCATAGGTCAGATCAACCTGGACGCCGCGCCGGTCCTCGCACAGCTTCAGGATCGCGCCGAGGAATTCATCGGGAACCAGAATGGTGGCGCGGATCCACGGTTCAGCGATTTTTTTAATCTTGGTCACCTCCGGCAGATCGGCCGGATTGTGCAACTCTTTTAGCTCGCCGGAGGTCATGTGGACTTTATAGATGACGCTCGGCGCGGTGGTGATCAAATCGAGATCAAACTCGCGGGAAAGCCGCTCCTGAATAATCTCCAGATGCAACATGCCAAGGAAACCGCAGCGGAAGCCGGAGCCCAGCGCCATTGAGGTTTCCGGCGCGTATTCAAAACTTGCATCGTTCAGCTTCAACTTGCCCAGGCTCTCCTTGAGGTGCTCATAATCCGAGGTGTCGACCGGATAAAGCCCGCAAAAAACCACCGACTGCACCGGCTGAAAACCGGGCAATGGCTTGACCGCCGGCTTTTTGGCATCGGTCAGGGTGTCGCCGACCCGGGTGTGGGCCACTTCCTTGATCGCGGCGGTCAGGTAGCCCACCTCGCCGGGGCCGAGGGCATCAACTTTTTTCAGTTTCGGGGTGAAAACACCAACCTGTTCCACCAGGTGTTCCCGGCCCGAGGACATCATCCTGATGGTCTGCCCTTTTTTCAACACTCCATCAACGATCCGCACCAAAATGATCACCCCGAGGTAAGGATCGTACCAGCTGTCAACCAAAAGCGCCTTGAGAGGCCTTGAGGCATCCCCTTGGGGCGCCGGCAACTGGGTCACCAGCTACATCCCGCTGGACCACTACCTGTTCATGATCGA
>JADFFP010000220.1 GCA_022568115.1 Pseudomonadota bacterium
GGCGCCGAGCAGACGATAGAGGCCGAGCGGATCCTGGTCGCCAGCGGGCGGCGGCCCAACACCGCGGACCTGGGCCTGAAGGAGTTTGGCGTCGCGCTGACCGCAAATGGCGGAATCCAAGTGAACGACCGCCTGCAATCGACGAACCCCGAGGTCTACGCCGCCGGCGACGTGACCGGGCGTCACCAGTTCGTCTACATGGCGGCCTACGGCGCCAAGCTGGCCGCCCGCAACGCGCTTGATTGCGCGCTGTGGGACCTGGAAGCTAAAATCGGGAGCCAGAGCGTGGCGGATTTGACTGGATTTTCCCCGCCACGGACATTCTCCACGATGCGCACAGTGGTGATCGATACCCCGGAAAATATGGCCAAGGAGGCCGCCGGTTATCCCCAGGGAGTTCCGCTCAAGGTCAAGCTGGATATGGAGGATGTGCCGGGCCGGCTGGCCGCGATCAAAAAGGGCGCGCCGGGAAGCCCGATCATCATCGACGCCAACGAGGGGTGGGACGCGGATTTTCTTGAAAGCATACTGCCGGAATTAAAATCTTTTGGGGTCATTCTCCTGGAACAGCCTTTGCCCGCCGGCAAGGATAAAGCGCTCAGGCGTTTGGAACGCCTGGTTCCGATTTGCGCCGATGAAGCCTGCCACACCAGCGCCGATCTTCCCCGCCTCACCGGGCTGTACGATGCGATCAACATCAAGCTGGATAAAACCGGCGGGCTGACCGGAGCGCTGGCGCTGTTTGCAGCGGCCGGACAGCAGGGCTTTAAAATCATGCTGGGGTGCATGGTCTCAAGCGCACTTTCGATTGCGCCGATTTCCCATTTATGCTCACATGCCGACTATATCGACCTCGACGGGCCGCTGCTTCTGGCGGGCGGCGGGGGTGCCGGGATGCAGGAGGTTCCGGGAACGGCCAAGGTTAAATTGAACGCCAAATGGGGACGCCCTTGAATGTTTAGAATATTGCTACAATTTATTGTTTTTATTGGATTTTTCGGCTCCGCCTATGCTCAGGAACTGGCGCCGGCCGCGACCGGGCGGGAGGCCGTTTATGCCACTGCCGGGCGCTACGGCATGGTGGTGGCGCAGCATCACATCGGCGCTGAGGTCGGGGCCGAAATCCTGGCCCGGGGCGGCAATGCTATTGACGCCGCGGTCGCCACCGGCTTTGCTTTGGCGGTGGTGCTGCCGCGTTCGGGCAATATCGGCGGCGGCGGTTTCATGCTGGTTTATCTGGCGGAGGAACAAAAAACCATCGCTATTGATTACCGGGAAACCGCCCCGGCGGCGGCCTCGGGGGACATGTTCCTCGACCGCCAGGGCAACGTTGACCAGCAGCTGTCGACCAAAAGCCGGGCCTCGGCCGGGGTTCCGGGAACGGTTGCGGGGCTTTATTACGCGCACCGGAAATACGGCCTCCTGCCGTGGGCCGACCTGCTGGCCCCGGCGATCAGGCTGGCGGAAGAGGGGTTTCCAGTCAGTGATTATTTGGCACAGCTGTTACGCTCCCGGAAAAACCAGCTAACCGTCACCCGGGCCGGGCTTGAGATTTTTTATAAGCCGGGCGGCGGGTTTTATGCGCCGGGAGAAATGCTCAGGCAGCAGGACCTGGCCAAGACCCTGAAACGGATTGCCGAAAACGGCCCGGACGGGTTTTACCGTGGTCCGGTCGCCGACCTGATTGTCGCGGAAATGGCGCGCGGTCATGGCCTGATCAGCCACGCTGATCTGGAAAATTACACGGTCACCGAAGCGCCGGTGGTGACCGGCAGTTACCGGGGGTTTGAGGTGGTTTCGATGCCGCCGCCATCCTCCGGCGGGGTCCATATCATCCAGATGCTGAACGTGCTGGAGAATTTTGACCTGGGGCAAACCGGGCCGGGCAGCGCCGCAACCATCCAGGTGATGGCCGAGACCATGAAATACGCTTACGCAGACCGCTCACAGCACATGGGCGATCCAGCTTTCTATGAGGTTCCTTTCTCCTGGCTGACCGATAAGGAATATGCCCGCCAGATTGCCAGCAAGATCAAGCGCGGGGGGGTTGTCCCCTCCAGCCAGATAAAGCCCGGCACGCCGCCCGCGCCCGAAAGCCCCGAGACCAACCATTACAGCATCGTCGACAAATACGGCAATGCGGTCAGCACCAGCACCACCCTCAATCTCACCTTCGGCTCCGGGATCGTGGTCGCCGGGGCGGGATTTTTGCTCAACAATGAAATGGATGATTTTTCCGCCAAACCCGGCGTTCCCAATGCCTACGGCCTGACCGGCGGGGCGGCCAACGCGATCGAGCCGGGAAAACGCCCCTTAAGCTCGATGTCGCCAGCGATCGTGCTTAAGGACGGCAAACCGGTTTTTATCACCGGCAGCCCGGGCGGCAGCCGGATTATCACCGCGGTGCTGCAAAGTATCGTGAATTTCATAGATTTCGGCAATTCGGTGGGCCCGGCGGTACAAAGGCCCAGGATCCATCACCAATGGCTGCCGGACGTGTTGTTCCTCGAGCCGGGTTTCAGCCCCGAGACCATCATCAAGCTGCGCCAGGCCGGCTATACCGTGAAGGTGGGGCAGGTTTTCACCGCGGTTGAGGCGATCGAGATTGCCCCCGGCGGCTGGATTTACGGCTACGCCGACCCCCGCCGCGCCGATGGCGGGGCGGTCGGCCTATGCCTGGAAGACAAGGCGGTGGCTTGCTAAAATGGCGAAACAAAAGACCAACAGAAGCCTTCCCGCCTGGGTTTATTCCGACCGGGATTTTTTTGAGCTGGAACGCCACTTGATTTTCATGAAAACCTGGCAGCTGGTGTGCCATACCAGCAACGTCCCCGGCCCGGGCGATTACTTTACCTTTGATTTGCTGGCGGAGAGGGTGTTTGCGATCCGCGGCGGGGATGGCGAGGTCCGGTGTTTCCACAACGTCTGCCGCCACCGCGCCTCAAGGCTGTTGAAAGGGGAGAGCGGTTCGCGCCAGCGCATCAAGTGCCCCTACCACGCCTGGGGTTCTGATCTGGAGGGAAACCTGAAGAACGTTCACTTCGAGCGGGATGTTCCCGATTTCAAAAAAGAAGATCATGGGCTG
>JADFFP010000221.1 GCA_022568115.1 Pseudomonadota bacterium
TTGGCTGGACCTATTTCAAGGGGAATAATTATAAATTAACCCAATCCGGGGAAATTCCAGCCCATCTGGCGGCCTTTTTAGTCGATCAAAACCCGGCTGGGATACCTGTCCGGCCGCTATTGCTGCTGGCCGATGGCAGCGACCGTTATTTCCAGAACTTGGGCGGGGCCGGGGGCAAGATCCGCATTTTGGCCTTTGCCGATGTCCAGCTGGCCATTTCCGATGGCTCGGGCAAGGTTTTGCACCAGGGCCTGATGTATTCCGGGGAAAGCATCGATTTGCCGCGCGGCGTGGATTTGCACGTTTCCGCGCCCGATTATTCGGCGCTCGGTTTTTACATTGGCGACCGGCGGACCAAGCCCAAGCTTGTCAACCGTGACGGTATTTTGTTAGTCGCCCTTGATGCCCTGAAACCCGGGATAGACACCCCGACTCCCGCCAGTTAGAGTCTTTTCCTTTCAGCTGGATTTTATTTGAAAAGAAAAGACTCTGGAAATTCCTTTTGCTTTTTGGGCAGGTTATGCTTATTTTCACACCACATGCGCACCGGCGCGCAAAAGACATTAACAATGAGGCAAGTTTATACATGAGCATTCGCCCCTACAGAGACATTCTTCGCCGCAAATGCCGCCAGATCATGATTGGCAATGTCCCGGTCGGCGGGGATGCGCCGATTACAGTGCAAAGCATGACCAATACCCTGACCAGTGACGCTGGCGCGACCATTGGCCAAATCAGGGAACTGGAAGAAGCCGGCGCCGACATCGTCCGGGTGTCGTGCCCGGATCAGGCTTCGACCGCGGCGATGAAGGAAATTTGCCGCGCGGCACAAGTGCCGATCGTCGCCGATATCCATTTTCACTACAAACGCGCACTCGAAGCGGCGGATGCCGGGGCGGCGTGCCTCAGGATCAATCCCGGCAATATCGGCTCGGTTGAGAGGATCAAGGAAGTGGTGCGCGCTGCCAAAGCCAACGGCTGTTCAATGCGCATCGGCGTCAATGCCGGGTCGCTGGAGCGCGATTTGCTGGAACGTTACGGCGAGCCGTGCCCCGAGGCGATGGTCGAAAGCGCCCTGGGTCACATCAAAATCCTCGAGGATAATGACTTTTTCGAGTTCAAGATCAGTTGCAAGGCCTCCGATGTTTTCCTGGCGGTGGCCGCCTACCAGGGGCTGGCCGAAACCTGTGACTATCCCCTTCACCTCGGCATTACCGAGGCCGGGGCCCTAAGGGGCGGAACGGTTAAATCCTCGATCGGGATGGGAATGCTGCTGTGGGCAGGGATAGGCGATACCATCCGGGTTTCACTTTCCGCCGATCCGGTCGAGGAGATCAAGGCCGGGTTCGAAATTCTGAAATCGCTGGGTTTGCGCCACCGCGGGGTCCAGATCATATCCTGTCCCAGTTGCGCCCGCCAGGCCTTTCAGGTGATCAAGACGGTTGAGGTTCTGGAGCGGCGCCTGGCGCACATAACCACCCCGATGTCGCTCTCGATCATCGGCTGTGTTGTTAACGGCCCGGGCGAGGCCAGAGAGACCGACATCGGGCTCACCGGCGGCGGCCAGGGCAACCATATGATCTATTTGAACGGGGTTACCGATCACAAGATTACCGACGACAAGCTGATCGACCACATCGTCGAGCTGGTCGAGAAAAAAGCCGCCGAGATCGAGGCCGAAATGGCCAAGGCGGAAGCTGACCAGGCCGTGGCTTAAAAGTAAAGGGAACAGTTGGTGTCAAAATTACAGCCAGTCCGCGGCACCCAGGATTTTTGGGGGGAAGATGCCCGGCGTTTCTCGTTCGTGGTCTCAACCTTCAACCAGCTCGCCAAGCGCTACGGGTTTAAGGAAATCCAGACCCCGATATTCGAGTTCACTGAAGTTTTCAGGCGCCCGCTGGGCGATACCTCGGACGTGGTGACCAAGGAAATGTATACCTTTCTCGACCGCGGCGGTGAGGAGATTACCCTGCGTCCCGAGATTACCGCCTCGATTGTCCGCGCCTATCTGTCGGGCGGCATGCAGCAAAAGGGCATCGTCAAATTGTTTACCTCAGGTGCGATGTTTCGCTATGAACGTCCGCAAAAGGGCCGTTTCCGGCAATTTCACCAACTGGATGTGGAAATTATCGGCTCGCCCGATGCGGCTGCTGATGTCGAGCTAATCGCGCTTGCCCGCCACCTGTTGGAAGTGCTTGGCATTGCCGGCGCCACCGTCCTTCACCTCAACACGCTCGGCGATACCGAAAGCCGGAACGCGTACCGCAAGACGCTGGTTATCTACCTCAAGGATCATGAAAGAAAACTTTCCAGGGAAAGCCGCGCGCGGCTGAAAAAAAACCCGCTTCGCATCCTCGACAGCAAAGATGCCGGCGACCAGGCGCTGCTGAAGAAAGCCCCGGGCATGAATGATTACCTGAACGTGGCATCATCGGACTTTTTCGCCGCGGTCAGGGACGGCCTCGATAATCTGAAGATCCCTTATACCGTAAACGACCGTTTGGTGCGCGGCCTTGATTATTATTGCCACACCGCCTTTGAGTTCATTACCGATCAGCTGGGCGCCCAGGGCACCGTGATCGGCGGCGGGCGTTATGACGGCTTGGTTGAGATGATGGGCGGGCCCGAGACCCCCGGCACTGGCTGGGCGGCGGGGATTGAGCGCCTCGCCATGCTTCTAAAAACCTTGCCTGAGGAAGAACGGCTGACCGTGTTTGTACCGATGACCGAAGCCGCCGGAAGACTGGCGGACCGGCTTTGTTATGCCCTTCGAAAGGGCGGCTTTGCCGCCGATATGGCCTACCGCGGCAACCTTAAAAAACGTTTGCAAAAGGCCGATAAGCAGGGCGCCCGTTTTGCCGTTATTATCGGCGAGGATGAAATGGCCTCCGGCAAATTGACCGTGCGTGACCTGGATTCAGGCATCCAGGCCTCCATCGGGGCGGACCGCCTGGCCGCTTTCCTGAAAAAACAGACCGCTGATTAGCGACCATCTCTTTTTTTCTATCTTTTATTTAACCCATTGATATATATAGTGAAATTATGATTCCTGAACAAAAACTGAAACAACTGAT
>JADFFP010000222.1 GCA_022568115.1 Pseudomonadota bacterium
CAATTTTGCCCATTGGGACGACATTGACGTTCATTTCAAGGGAGAGGTCATCACCTCGGGCGGCCACGGGTTTATCGGTATCGGCCGCCTCAGGCTTCTAGAAATTCTCCAGGCGCGGGCAAAAGAGCTTGAGGTTAACCTTCATTTCGAACAGGAGATTGAGCCCGAAGACCTGGAAACCCGCTTCAAAGGGTATGACCTGATCATCGCTGCCGATGGAATCAACAGCAAAATCCGCATCGCTTATGAAAAAGAGTTTCAAGTTGACCGCGAGGTTCGGAAAAATAAGTTCGTTTGGCTCGGCGTAAAAAAAGTGTTTAAGGCTTTCACCTTTATTTTCAAGGAAACCAAAAATGGCCTGATCTGGGCTCATGCCTACCGGTTCGACAAGGACACCTCCACTTTTATCGCCGAATGTTCACTCGAGACCTGGAAAAATTTCGGCTTCGATAAAATGAACCCGGACGAAACCAGCCGCGCGCTTGAGGAGCTGTTTACCGAATACCTCGACGGCCAAACCCTCATCAACAACGCCAAGCATTTGCGGAGTTCGGTGTGGCTGAACTTCACCCGGATCTTAAGTGAAAAATGGTATCACAAGAACATCATCCTCCTTGGTGATGCGGCGCACACCGCGCATTTCTCGATCGGCTCGGGAACCAAGCTCGGCTTTGAGGACGCGATCAAACTGGCTGACGTTCTGACCACCTCAAAACTCCCACTGCTTGAGGCTTTGAAGCAATATCAGGAAGAACGCCATCTTGAGGTCATCAAACTGCAATCGGCTGCCAGGAATTCCACCGAATGGTTCGAGAACGTTGAGCGCTATATTGATTTCGAGCCGACCCAGTTCGCCTACTCCCTTTTGACCCGGAGCCAAAGGGTCAGCCATGAAAACCTTAGGCTTCGCGACCGGGATTGGCTAGAGGGGGTGGAAAAATGGTTCGCCAATCGCGCCTTCGGGAAAGCCGTCAACAAGCCGGTGCCGCCAATGTTCACACCCTTTAAGCTAAAGGACATGGAACTTAAGAATCGCATCGTGGTCTCACCTATGTGTATGTATTCCGCCGAAGACGGCCTGGTGAATGATTTCCATTTTGTCCATTACGGCTCGCGGGCCACTGGCGGCGCGGGCCTTGTTTATACGGAAATGACCGATATTTCGGCAGACGGGCGCATCAGTCCCGGGTGCGCCGGGCTTTATAATGATGAGCACGTAAAAGCATGGAAGCGGATTGTCAACTATGTCCACGGTCATACCGGGGCCAAAATGGTGATTCAGCTGGCACACGCCGGGCGGAAAGGCTCCACCAAGCTGGTGTGGGAAGGGATGGATGAGCCGCTGGATGATTGCAACTGGCCCCTGCTCGGACCCTCCCCAGTCCCCTGGGCCGAGGCCAACCAGGTTCCCCGCGCCATGACCCGGGATGATATGGACAAGGTCCGCGATGATTTTGTTGCTGCCACCAGACGGGCGGTCGAGTGCGGGTTTGATATGGTTGAACTCCACGCCGCCCATGGTTATTTGCTCTCTTCCTTTATCACCCCGGTTTCAAACCAGCGGAATGATGAATACGGCGGCTCCCTGGAAAACCGGCTTTGTTACCCCTTGGAGGTTTTCCGCGCCATGCGAGCTGTGTGGCCGGAAGAAAAGCCGATGTCGGTCCGGATTTCGGCCACCGACTGGATCGGTGACAAGGGAATCACAGCTGAAGACGCAGCTGTGATCGCCCATGCCTTCAAGGATGCCGGCGCCGATATCATTGATGTGTCTGCCGGCCAGACCACCCCGGAGGCTAGGCCGGATTACGGGCGGATGTTCCAGACGCCTTTTTCCGACAAAATCAGGAATGAGGAAGAGTGCGCCACCATGGCGGTCGGCAACATCTATGAGGTTGACCACGTCAACTCGATCCTGATGGCCGGGCGTGCCGACCTTTGTGTTTTGGCCAGGCCCCATTTGATGGACCCTTACTGGACGTTTCGCGCTGCTGCCGAACTTTGCTACCGTGATATCGACATCCCGCCGCAGTATTCTTCGGGCTTTGACCAGCTTGAGCGCAACCTTGCCCGCCAGGCGGACATGATGGTGATGAAGGCATGAATGACTTTTCCAAACATCATATCCTGATCACCGGCGGCGGTGGCGGCATCGGCTTGGCCATTGCAAAGGATTTTGCCGCCAGAGGCGCACACGTCAGCATCACTGGGCGTAATGAAAAGAAGCTTGAGGAAGCGGCAGAAACATTGGCCAATAGCCAGTGGGCGGTGATGAACGTTAGCGATGAAGCCTCAGTAAAGAAAGCGCTTGCGGAATTGACTGAGAAATTCGGGCCGGTAACAATCCTCGTCAACAATGCCGGGATTGCCGCTTCCGCCCCGCTTGCCAAGATGGATCTGGAGCACTGGCAAAAAATGCTCGATGTTAACCTGACCGGGGCGTTCCTGGTAACCAGGGAGGTCGGCCCGGCCATGCAAAAACGAAAAGCCGGGCGGATTATCAATATCGCCAGTATCGCGGGATTGGAGGGCCTGGCCTACACTTCCGCCTATTGTGCTTCCAAGCATGGGCTGGTGGGCTTTACCCGTGCGCTGGCCGATGAGCTCAAAAAAGATTCGGTGACCGTGAACGCGGTTTGCCCTGGCTTTACCCGAACTGGAATGGTTGACCGTGCCGCCGAGAACATTATGGCGAAAACCGGAATGAGCCGCGGCCAGGCGCTGGCGGAACTTGTTAAACTGAACGCTGGCGGGCGCATGATTGAACCGGAGGAGGTGGCCAAGGTTGTCCTGGAACTGGCCTCGGACGAAGCGGCGGACAAGACCGGGTTGACCATTCCCATCACCGGGGAGGATAGTTAACATGCCATTATCCCCGGTCATGAAAAGGGAAGAAATCCCGGCGGGTAAGGAGGCGCTTCGGTTGTGGTTGCAGCTGCTGACCCTGACAACCATGGTGGAGAAAAAAATCCGCCGAAAATTAAGCGACGAATTTGAAACCACCCTGCCGCGTTTCGATGTTATGGCGACGCTTGATCGCACAAATAGCAAAATGACCATGGGTGAACTTTC
>JADFFP010000223.1 GCA_022568115.1 Pseudomonadota bacterium
GGCCAGGAAAGCCGCCCATGACGCTATCGAGCGGTTTGGCACCGGCACCACCGGCTCCCGGGTCCTGAACGGAACCTACTCTGGCCATACCGAACTGGAACAAACCCTCAGGGATTTCTACGGCACCAAGCACGCAATTGTCTTTTCCACCGGCTATCTGGCCAATCTTGGAATTCTCGCCACCCTTCCCGGCAGGAAGGATTTCATCATCATGGATGCCGATTCCCACGCCAGTATTTATGACGGCTGTGCGCAAGGACGGGCGACCACCCTGCGCTTCAAGCACAATAACATGGCCGATCTTGAGCGGCGCCTTAAAAGCATTCCGGAAGATGCCGGGGCCCTGATCGTGGCGGAAGGCATTTACAGCATGCTGGGGGATGTCGCCCCATTGAAGGAAATTGTTGAACTGAAGAAAAAATATGGCGCCATGCTGATGCTGGATGAAGCCCACTCGATGGGCTTTTGCGGCAAAACCGGCCGCGGCGTCGCCCAGGAGCTGGGCCTCGAGGATGAGGTTGATTTCCTGGTCGGGACATTTTCCAAATCGGTCGGCACGGTGGGCGGCTTTGTGGTTTCCAACCATCCCAAGTTTGAGGTTCTGAGACTGGCTGCCCGGGCGTATGTCTTTACCGCCTCGCTGCCCCCGTCTGTGGTCGCCTCCGCCAAATCGGCAATTGAGACCATCAAGGGCGCCGATGATTTGCGCGAACGGCTTTGGGCCAACGCCCACCGCCTCCACCGCGGCCTGAAAGAAGCAGGGTTTGTGATTCCGACCAAAACGCCCGAAAGTCCGATTATTGCAGTTTCACTGCACGATACCGAACAGGTAGTGCGGTTCTGGTCGGGCCTGCTGCGCACCGGGGTTTATGTCAACATGGCGGTTCCGACCGCCACCCCGCAGGGGCTATACTTGCTGCGTTGCAGCGTTTGCGCCAGCCACACGCCGGAACAGATTGACACCATCATCGAACGGTTCGTGAAGGTCGCTAAGGCCTTGAAGCTGCAGCTTAACGAAAAGCCCCGCGGCGGCGAAGCTGAAAAAACAGAAGGGCTCCAGCCACAAAAGGGTGCCGCCGCTGCCATGGCTTAAGGGTTACCTTGACCCCGGAAGACCGCTCTATTTTCCATACCAGATAATCGATCCCGCCGGAAAAGGTGAAGGCCGCCTTGGCCAGGCGCAACAGGCTGACCGTCTTGCCGTTCAGCCGCCGCTTCACCCAGGCCCTTTTGGCCTGGGACCTGGTTTGCCCGCGGTTTCCTTCAAGCGCCGCCAGCACCAGCGGGGTAACCGCCTGGCAGTAGTTTTTGTTGGCCTCAAAAAGCTTTGTTCCCTTGCCTTCCTGCTCAGAGCGCAGTTCCGCCCCGTAAGTCAGGGACAGGGCCTTTGGCCACAGGTTTTCCGGACTGGGTTTGCCCTCCAGCAGCGGCAGCGCCGCGGCAACCATGGTTTTGTGCGCTTCGGTTATTGCCAGCACCAGCTCATCTTCGGTTTTTTTATCGCGGCACAGGATCAGGCGGGCGGGCTGTGAAAACCTGGCCCACAGCGAGACGTTCAGGCATCCGGCGGCGGTTCTTTTCCGGAAATCATCGAGGCTGATGACCGCGACCTTGGCGCGGACCGTTTGCTTATCCTTATCCGCTTCAAAATAAAAAACGTTGGGGGGCAGAATTTTGTTGGCCCAGGCCAATGCCCTTTTGCCGTAGGCTTTTTTGTAATCCTCGACAATCACATAAAAATCGAGGATCAGACCATTCACCTTGCCGGTCCTGAGACACGAGCCGTAATAAAGCACCGCCAGAGCCTGGCCCTGGAATTCTTTGACCAGCCGGGTTGCCAGCCAGTGTGCTTCTTTGTGCACCGGACCCTTGAGGGAGGTCTTGATGAATGCCGCCAGAGTTTTGGAGTTGAAAGCCATATTTGAGCCCGCGCCTTTTAATAGCAGAGCTTATATCACCCTTAAATGAAAGAAACGAATTTTATGGGCTTGGTGACACTGACGGTTATGGTGTCTTCACCATTTTCAATGATCTCGCCATCCAGGGTGAAAGGATACCCGCCGCCGATTTCGACTTTTTTGATGTAATCCAGTCTAACGCCGTCTGTTTTGACATTCTCAATGGTTCCCAGAACGCCCCGGGTGAACGCCACCAGCAAGGGCCAAAACCCCGGACCCAAAGTTAAAAAGGGTATTTTTCCAGGCACCTGGGGAGCTTTGCTGCCAAAAACCAGGTAGTGCAGGCTGGTGGTCACCAGACAGGCAAAATTCCCTTCCCGCTTTTCGTTGCCGTCAAAGCGAAGGGTCAGTGGCGGGGAATAAGCCAAATCCCCGGGCTTTTTGGCGCTAAAGATGGCTGACATGAAATACGCCACAACGGTAATAATCTGGGCGCCCTTCCCTTTAATGCCCAGCTTGTAAACGGTTTGGGTGCAATGCCGGATCACGTGAACCATTCCGGTCCCGCCGAAAAACATTCCATACTGGGTTTTTCCATTGCCGAAATCGATCTTGATCAGGCTCCGTTTTTCGGTCCGGGTCGGGCACCACTCATCGCTCAGGCATTCCAGAATTTTCTCCAGCGCCTGAGAGGCTTTTTCACCGGTTTTCAGATCCTTGGCGATCATATTGGTTCTGCCCCCGCCGAGGATGGCGATCGGCGGCAGGGTCTTGAAAATTTTGTTGTTCATGAGAAAGGTGAGCGCGCTGTGGATAGTGCCGTCCCCCCCGTTCAGGATCAAAAGCTGAGGGCTGGTCCCTTGAAAATTTTTCAACTGTTCGTAAAGACGCTCCAGGCTGTTCCCTTCAAGGTGGTCGACAAAGGGATAATTCTTCAAAACGGCGCGCGGAAAATTGTTGGGCAACTGTCGCCCAAGGTGGGCTAAACAACTGACAATTTTTGTCACTTCGCGTGTTTTCCTGAGGATTTGCGCTAGACAAATTCCACGATCTGCGCTATGCTAAAGGCCTCTTGGGAAGGCTAATCGTCGTACGTTAGAATCAGGAAAGGCTGCAGTCTCATGTCCCCCACACACGGTTTTCACATGGAGTTCAAACCCGTTTTCCTCTTCA
>JADFFP010000010.1 GCA_022568115.1 Pseudomonadota bacterium
CCCCTTGAAGACCCCGGCTTCAAAGCCGAACAAAGTATCGGCGTCGGCGATCCGGCTGGTGTTTATAAAACGCGGGGCCAGATGCTGGAAGGCCCGTTCGCGGTATTGGAAATTGCTTTGGTTATCCCCGGTTTCACGGTAGCGGAAGCCGGCGCCAAGGTGGACGGTGGCTTCACCCGCCGGGATCGCGCGGGTCGCCCGGATTGTAAACTTGAAGCCGGTATGGTCGCCGCTGCCGGCAAACCCGCCCTGGAAGATGCCAACCGCGAACAGGCCCTTGTCGGAGGCCCTGGTCAACGCAATTCCGAACTGGCGGCCGAAAGCGAAAGCATCGCTATAGCCGCTGCGCTCCATCACGTCGGTAAAGCGGTTGGAGGTTGCCTCGTCAAATGACGGCGGCAACTTGAAATGCCCGCCCTTGATCTCCACCGGTCCGTTCCAGGCAATGTAGATATCCTTGTAGGTGACCTTCTTGCGGGCGAAGTCGGCGGTGAAACGAAAGGCGATTTTGTTCCCGTAACCGCCGTCGACGCCAACCCGCGCGGTGCGGAACTCGCTGGCGTTCAGATTGGTAGTGTTGTCCCGGTCATTGACCCAGGCATGGTCGAGAAAAACCCTGCCCTTCAGTTTGATGGTGAGCTTGCCGCCGGCGGACCTGATGACCGGCTTGTTGTCCCATTCCAGGTTCAGTGTATTGCCGCCCGATGTACCCTGGGCCCCGGCCGGCATCGCCAAAGCTGTTAACAAAAGGACACCCGCTCCCAAACCTCCATACTTCATCGTCTGTTTCCTCTAATCTTCATTAGCCGGGCCTTATTAAACCCCTCCATTAAAGCCATCAAGGCGAATATCTTCACCTCCTGGTTTCAGGGGATTTTCTAGAACCCCGGCATGACTTTCATATGACAGGAATATTAAGGTTAAATGACAACAAAAAAGGCCGGGAAAATCCCGGCCTTTTCAATATCTTTAAAAACGGTGCTGGCCTTAGAAGCCCATGCCGCCCATACCACCCATGTCGGGCATGCCGCCGGCGCCGCCTTTATCCTCTTCCGGGATTTCAGCAACCATCGCCTCGGTGGTGATCAAAAGACCAGCGATCGAAGCCGCATCCTGAAGTGCGGTGCGGACCACTTTGGTCGGATCAATAATCCCGGCCTTGATCATGTCGCAGTATTTTTCAGTCTGGGCATCAAAACCAAAGTTGGTGTCCTTGCTTTCGGACAGCTTGCCGGCCACCACGGCGCCGTCAACGCCGGCGTTTTCGGCGATCTGGCGCACCGGCGCCTGAAGCGCACGGCGGATGATGTCAATGCCGCGGTCCTGATCGTCATTGGCGCCCTTGACCTTGTCCAGCGAACGGGTGGCTTAAAGAAGCGCGGCCCCGCCGCCGGCGACAATGCCTTCTTCAACCGCGGCTCTGGTGGCGTGCAGGGCGTCATCAACCCGGTCCTTGCGCTCCTTCACCTCAACTTCGGTGGCCCCGCCGACCCGGATTACCGCAACCCCGCCCGAGAGCTTGGCCAGACGTTCCTGCAGTTTTTCCTTGTCGTAGTCGGAGGTGGTGGTCTCGGCCTGGGCTCTTATCTGGTCGCAACGGGCCTTGATATCTTTGGCCTTGCCGGCGCCGTCGACAATGGTCGTGTCATCTTTATCGATGTTCACCTTCTTGGCGCTGCCCAGCATCTCCAGGGTGACGTTTTCAAGCTTGATGCCAAGGTCCTCGGAAATCACCTGGCCTTTTGTCAGAACCGCGATGTCCTCCAGCATGGCTTTGCGGCGGTCGCCAAAGCCGGGGGCCTTGACCGCGGCAACCTTGAGGCCGCCTCTGAGCTTGTTGACCACCAGGGTCGCCAGGGCTTCGCCCTCCACATCCTCGGCAATGATCAGCAGCGGGCGTGAAGATTGAACCACAGCCTCCAGCAGCGGCAGCAGCGGCTGCAGGTTGCCGAGTTTGCCCTCACTCAGAAGAATGTAGGGATCTTCGAGGTCAACCGTCATTTTTTCGGCATTGGTGATGAAGTACGGCGAGAGATACCCGCGGTCGAACTGCATGCCCTCGACGATGTCCAGTTCCGAATCGAGGCTTTTAGCCTCCTCAACGGTAATGACGCCTTCCTTGCCGACCTTTTCCATCGCCTCGGCGATCATCTTGCCGACCGCTTCCTCGCCATTGGAGGAAATGGTGCCGACCTGGGCGATTTCATCGGAACCGGGGACCGGTTTCGAGGCCTTCGCCAGGGCCTTGACCACGGCCGCAACGCCAAGGTCGATGCCGCGCCTGAGGTCCATCGGGTTCATTCCGGCGGCAACCGATTTCAGGCCCTCGCGGACAATCGCATGGGCCAGGATGGTCGCCGTGGTGGTGCCGTCACCGGCCTCGTCAGCGGTCTTGGAAGCGACTTCGCGAATCATCTGGGCGCCCATGTTCTCAAACTTGTCCTTAAGCTCGATTTCCTTGGCGACGGTAACGCCGTCCTTGGTGATGCGGGGCGCTCCGAAGGATTTTTCCAGGATCACGTTGCGGCCCTTGGGGCCTAAGGTTATCTTGACAGCGTTGGCCAGAATATCGACGCCCCTCATCATACGGTCGCGGGCATCGGCGTGAAATTTAACTTCTTTGGCAGACATTTTTCAATTCCTTTGGTTTTTGAATATTCAGTTGAAATGTTACTTGCTGATAATGCCGAGAATGTCGGATTCTTTCATGATCAGCAGTTCCTCACCGTCGATCTTGATCTCGTTGCCAGACCACTGGCCGAACAGAACCCGGTCGCCGGCCTTGACGTCAAGCGCAATGACTTTGCCGTCTTCGCCTCTGGCCCCGCCGCCAACCGCAATCACTTTGCCTTCGCTGGGTTTTTCCTTGGCGGTATCCGGAATAATGATTCCGCCCGGCGTTTTTTCTTCGTTTTCGATACGCCGGACCAGAACCCGGTCATGTAATGGACGAAATTTCATGGGAATATCCCTTTCCAGTAATTTTATCTTTTAATTTCCTGATTTAGCACTCCTTGAGGATGAGTGCCAATCGTCGCGGCTAGATATTGCTATTTATGCTCAAGAGTCAAGGCCTGGGTGCGGAATTGTGAAATTTAATTTCTTGTTTTTTTAAACCAGAATGAGCTTGTCTTCCTTGGCTCTTTAATCAAAACTGCAAAAAATTCAAAATTTGGGGTGTCTATGCCAAATAAAAATTCCAAATTGCTGCAAGTTTTCATTATCGGTTCCGGTCCGGCCGGGTACTACACCGCTGAGGCGCTGGGGCAGGAAGAAAACGTCCGGGTCGATATCATCGACAAGCTTCCCACCCCCTATGGCCTGATCCGCGGCGGGGTGGCCCCCGATCACCAGAAAATCAAGGGGGTTTACCGCAGGTATGAGAAAACCTCGCTGGGGGAAAACGTCCGTTTTGCCGGCAATCTGGAGGTCGGCCGGGATGTTTCCCTGGGCGAATTGCGCGAAATGTACGACGCCGTGGTGCTGGCGCTGGGCGCTCCGAAAGACCGCACGCTGGGCATCCCGGGGGATGACAAATTGGGGGTTATCGGCTCGGCCGAGTTTGTCGGCTGGTACAATTCCCACCCCGATTTTGCCGATCTCGACCCGGATCTTGATATTTCAACCGTGGTGGTGATCGGCAACGGCAATGTCGCGGTCGACGCCGCCCGGGTGCTGGCCAAAACGCCCCAAGAGATGGCCGCTTCCGACCTGGCCCCTTACGCGGCGGAAAAAATCCACAGCGCGCCGATCAGCAAGATCTGGATGCTTGGCCGCCGGGGGCCTTTGGAAGCCAAATTTACCCCCAAGGAAATGGGCGAGCTGGGGGAGTTGCAAAACTGTGTCACGGTCACCGATAAAGACCAGATTCCAAATCTTACAGAAGAACAGCTGGCCGCCCTGCCGCTGGTGGTCCGGAAAAACATGGTGCATCTGAAAGCCTTTACCGGAAACAAACCGGAGGCGGGTAAAAAAACCCTGCATATGCGGTTTTATTCCAAACCTATCGAGGTCCTGGGCGGGGATCGCGTCACCGGCCTCAGGCTGGAGAAAACCAGGGTTGAGGACGGAAATTGTATCGGCACCGGTGAAACCTTCGAGATCGGCTGCCAGATGATCGTGCCCGCCATCGGTTATCGCAGCATACCGCTTGAAGGCGCTAAATTCCGCGAGGATTGGGGCTGTTTCGATAACCGGGATGGCAAAATTGAAGACCGGCTTTATTGCACCGGCTGGGCGCGGAGGGGGCCGACCGGCACGATCGGCACCAACCGCCCCGATGGCCACCAAATCGCCGCCAGGATTTTGCAGGAAGTCACCCCTGGCGGCAGGCCGGGCGGGGCCGGGCTTGACGCCCTGGCGGGGCGAAGGGGGCTCGATATAATTACCTTTGGCGGCTGGCAAAAAATCGAGGCGGCGGAAGAAAAGGCCGCGACCGGCGAGGCTCCCAGAGTCAAGTTTCACCGTACCCGGGATATGCTAACCGCCGCCCGGCGTTGACTTGGACGGCGTAGAGCTTACATGCTATAAAACAAGGCTTACCGTAACCGCAGCGCAAAAGGACCAACCCATGCAGGGCATCAAGGACGTTTTAAAAATCATCTGGAAGGGCATCCAGCTATTCAAGAGCATGATCGGGACGCTGTTCTTTTTTCTGTTCCTGTTTATTCTCTATAATGCCTTTTTTACCAGCACCACCCCGGTAGTGCCTAAATCCGCCGCCCTGGTGATCGACCCGGCCGGTTATATCGTCGAACGCGAAACCCAGAAAGATGTCTGGGATATCCTGTTTGAGGACAAGACCCGGGAAATTCCCGAAACCCTGTTGCGCGACATCGGCAAGGCGATTGAAACCGCCGCCCATGATGAACGGATCAAGGCCCTGGTGCTCAATATGGATTACCTCTATAGAGCGGGCCTGGCCCAGCTGCACTACATCGGCGGAAAGGTTGAGGATTTCAAAAAAAGCGGCAAGCCGGTGCTGGCTTACGGCCTTGGCTTCAGCAACGGGTCGTACCTGGTCGCCTCCTTCGCCGACGAGATTTACATGCACCCCTACGGGGCGGTGTTCCTGACCGGGTATGGGGTCTGGCCCGCCTATTACAAAAGCGCACTCGATAAAATCAAAACCAAAATCCACGTCTTCAGGAGCGGCCCCTACAAGGCCTACGGCGAACCTTACCTCCGGGATGACATGTCGGATGAAGCGCGAGAGGCCAACCGCGTTCTGCTGGATATCCTTTGGGGCGAATTTATCGAACAGATTGCGAACGCCCGCGGGATTGATCCTGCGGCCTTCCGGGCCAGCTATCAAACCCTGGCCGAGGACCTCAGGGAGGTCGGCGGCGACCTGGCCCAGCTGCCAGTCGAGCAAGGCCTGATCGACGGCCTCAAATCTGAGAGCCAGTGGGGAGAATATATGGCGACCCTGGTTGGCAATGAAGGCTCAGATGATGGCTATACCAATATTCATATGGCCCAATACCTTGAGGCGACCGCAAATGACGCCGTTTTCTCCGGCACCTCCGGAAACAGGATCGCCGTGGTGGTCGCCCGTGGCGAAATTATATTCGGTGAGAATATCAACGGCACCGCCGGCTCATACACGATCATCCGCCAGCTGCAAAAAGCCCGCCTCGATGACAGCGTCAAGGCCGTGGTCTTGAGGATCGACAGCCCGGGCGGCAGCCTGCTGGCCTCCGAACTGATCCGCGAAGAGATAGAGCTGGTGAAGGCAAGCGGCAAGCCAGTGATCGCCTCGATGGGGGCGGTGGCGGCCTCGGGCGGATACTGGATCGCCTCACCGGCCGATGAGATCTGGGCCCAGCCGACCACAATTACCGGGTCGATCGGGGTGATCGGGATCGTGCCGACCTTTGAAGGAACGCTGGATGCCATCGGCATCCATGTCGACGGCGTTGGCACCACCCCGCTTTCGGGTGATTTCAGGCTCGGCCGGCCGCTCTCCCCACTGGCCAGCGACATCATTCAGCAGTCGGTGGAAAACTCCTACGCGCATTTTATTGATATGGTGGCAAACTACCGCGGGCTGGAGCCGGAAGCAGTGGATGCAATCGGCCAGGGCCGGGTGTGGTCCGGCCGGGCGGCCTTCGAGTTTGGTCTGGTCGATCGCCTCGGCAACATCGATGACGCTATCGCGGCGGCGGCTTCACGAGCCGAATTGTCCGATTACCAGGTAAAATATTTCGAGGAGGAACCCGGCTTTTCAGAGAAGTGGGCGGAAATCCTGACCGCCCGGGCCGGGTTTGACCTGGAACAAACCCGCTGGCGGCCGGGAGCGGTGGAGAGTTTTATGCTGGAGATTACCCGCGTTATTGAACGCCTCGGGCTGCTCAACGATCCTTCCCAGGTTTATGTGCTGTGCGAAATGTGCGAGGTCCGCTGACCGGCCATGAGGAGCAAAAAACTTGACGCGGACCAGCACGCGGTGTTGAGGGAAGGGGCGACCGAGCCGGCCTTTTCGGGCAAGCTGCTGCACCACAAAGCCGATGGAACCTATCTGTGCGCCGGCTGCGGGGCGAAGCTGTTTTCAAGCGATGCTAAATATGATTCCGGTTCCGGCTGGCCATCGTTTTTCAAGCCGGTCTCAGATGACGCCATCCTTGAAATTAAAGACACTTCGCACGGCGCCAACAGAACCGAGATCAAATGCGCCAATTGCAACGGCCACCTCGGTCACGTTTTCGCAGATGGCCCGGCCCCCACCGGCCAGCGCTACTGCGTCAATTCACTCAGTCTCGATTTCGAGGGGGATAGCTAAACCTCAGCCAGGCCCCAAAGGAAGACGGTGGCAACCATGATGGAAAAGCCGAACGCGTAGAAGACGCTGATCACCGCGAACTTGAGAAAGGTTTTCAGCCAGCCATCGCCGAAGGCGTTTTTCAGGGACAGGAACAGAAAAACCGGAAAGCCGTATGTCGAGAGCGTCATCCCGACCGCCTCGGCGGTGCTGCCAAAGATGCTTTGGGCAATCAGAAAAAACGTCAGGAAGAAAAACAGCGCGGTGTGGAAATGCAGCGAAAAGACCATCTGGTTGAGAATAAAATGCTGCCTGCCCCAATAGAAAAACCTCAAGAAAAGCCCGAACAGCGGCACAAACACCACCATCACCCGGGGCAGCCAGATATTCAGTGAATTGTTCAGCTTGCGGGGGTCTTCGGCGGCGCGCACAAAGCCGTTCTGGACCCGCCGGAAAAAATCACTGAGCACTCCAGCACCCTGCACCGGGGCGGTAATCTCAAAAAAATCGCCGACCATCTCCTCGGTTACTTCGGTCTCCTGCTTCCCTTCCAGGGGAGCGAACATCTGCAGGTTGGGAACGTACCGGAAATTCGACCCGGCGACCGAAAGGAGGCCAGTCTCCCCGGTCACCGGCCGGGCCTCAATCCCGGCCCGGATGCCTTTCAGCACCCCGATCAGCCTTGGATTTTGATCCTGTTCGGTGGCCTCAGCGATCCGCTCGTCAATATCCGCCAGAGCTTGCGCCCGGTCCCGTTCGGTAAAAACCGATTCGCTCGCCACCATCGAAAGCTTGAACACCGCCACATCCAAAAGCGCCAAAGCGGCAAAAAACGCCACCAGCGAGATCAGGTACAGCCGGATCGGGGGCGTGTAGCTGGCGCGCTTACCCTTAAAATAATTCCGGGTCATAATGCCGGGCATCAACAGCAAGTGGGCAAAGGTTCGCCACAACTTCGATTCCGGCGAGATCAGATGGTCGGTCATATCCTCGACCATTTCCCAATAGGGATTTTTGCCGGTGAAGTGGCGCTGGCCGCACACCGCGCAATACTTTCCATAAAGCCCCGCCCCGCAGTTTGTGCAGGTGTGATCGCCAAGCGTGAGCTTACGCCTTGCCGGCATCTTTTCCCGCCGTTTGGCGGGCAGAACGCCTTTAATCTTGTCAAGCAGTGGTTTCACGGTTTGCCCTTAAGCCTCGGCGAAGGCGAAGATAAAAATCGTCCCCAGCATGATCGAAAAGCCGATTATATAAAAAAGCGAAATAACCAGGAACTTGAAAAAGGTCCGGAACCAACCGTTGCCGCTGGCCACCTTGAGGGCGATAAAAAGATACAGCGGCGCGGCGCCGAAAAACATCCAGGTGCTGACCGCTGAGCCGAGGTAGACCTGGGCGATCACAAAAAACGTCAGCACGAAAAACAGATAGGTATGGAAATGGAGTGAAAATACCAGGTGATTGTAGATATAGTGTTCGCGCTTCCAGTAAAAAAATCTTAAAAATATCGCGAACAGCGGGATAAAAATCGCCATGATGAGCGGCACCCAGTTGTTGAGCGCATTGTTGAGCCGCCGGGGGTCCTGGGCGGCGTTCTTCAGGCCCCGCTGGACCTTGGGCGCCAGATCGGTCAGGAATTCAGGATCGTCATCACCGCCGCCGGTGTCAAACTGGAAAGTGTCCTCGATAACGCCTTCCGGCAAAGCCTGGTCTTCGCTGGTAATGGGGGCGAACATTTTTGGCTCGATATCATAATCGTAAATGAGGTTTCCCTGGCCGGTGCGCCGCACCTTGCTCTGGTCCGGCTCCGCCAATTTATCAGCGCGCCACTCCTCCAGCCCCTCAATTCGCCCCAGCGCCCGGCCACGGGACCTGATCGCCTTTGCCAGCTTGCCGGTTTCGTCAGCCGCGGCGTACTTTTCGACTTTGGCCTCTTGTTCGGACAGGGCCGTCTGGAGAACCGCCAGGCGCTGGTCATAAGTAACGGCCTCGCCGGTGAACTTGACGATCGCGACATCAAGGACGTTGATGGTCAGGAAAAACATGATAATCGAGATCAGGAAAGTGCGGATCGGCGGCAGAAAGCGGATGCGCCTTCCGGCGATATATTCGCGGGTCATGGCGCCGGGCAGAAACAAAAGATAACCGAGCGTGCGCCACAGCCGGGAATCCTTCGAAAAGACGTTATCGGAGAAATCCTCGACAAAGGTCCAGTAAGGGCGCCGGTAATCGGAATCCTTCTGGCCGCACAGATGACAGAAATTGCCCTGGAGGTGCGCCCCGCAGTTCTTGCAGGCGTTGATTTCAGGCAGCTGGGAAGCGGTATCCTCAAGCCGCTTGCCCCGGGTCTTCAGGATGATTTTGCTTTGCTTTGCTTCTTTTTTCCTGAGCTTCTTAAGCTTTCTTCTGGACAGCTTCCTGGCCGGCCGCTCGCGCAGCAAAAGCAGATAACCCTTGACCTGTTTGCCGATGCTTTTGAACATATCCCCCGCCTTTTAGAGCATATCAACTCCAAACGAAATCATTTGACCGGGAATGTTTTAGTGCCTGGCAAGGCAGTTCGGGCGAAATGGTGTAATCACCATTAGTCCCGAACTAACACAGCCAGGCACTAAAAGAACCCGGCAGAGACTGTGGGCAACAGACTTCATGTAACTGCGTCAGCGTCTTTCCATGATGCCCCACATCATGTTCAAAACCCTTACCAATTCCCTTTTGTCTGTTGCCCATCAAATTGCTTCCTTTTGGGGTTGGTATGCTCTCCCATTTTAAGCGGGTTTTTGGGAAAAGGTAAACTCTCTCAATAAGATATAGGATATTCAGCCCCGGAAACCCACTGCGAAAGCCTTCCTGACAATCTCCCCATGATCGAAGGTGAGCTCTGGGAGGTTGTCGATATCAAACCATTTCACTTCGCGGGCGTCCGAGGCGGCCCGGACTTCCACGCTTTCGGGGTCCGCCACTCCCGAATAAGCGACCGTAATGACCCGGCCGCGGGGATCGCGACCAAGCGTATCGAAGGTATAAACCTGCCTCAACTCAACCCCGGCGACCCCGGTTTCCTCTTGCAGTTCGCGGGCCGCGGCATCCTTCAGCTCTTCTTTTATCCCGATAAATCCACCGGGCAGCGCCCACCTGCCCTTGAACGGCTCCCGGTCACGCTTGATCAAAAGGATTCTCTTGCGATCCCTGGAAAACAGCGCCACATCGACTGTGACCATCGGCCGGGGGTATTTGTAGGTGTAGGGCATGGCGCCAGTCTAAATGAGAAAAAGCCCCCTAAAAAGGAATTTATCCCGGAAAAAATATTGACAACTATATTGTCAATATGACAATTATACTGTCATATATGGAAAAAGAGTATGAACAGAACGCTGGATCATGAAATTATCAGGAAGCTAAGGCGGCTGTTTCGCGCGCTCGGCGCCCAGCGCGATGAAACCCTGAAGCGGTTTGGCCTGAGCGCGGCGGAGCGCACCGTGCTGGAATTTCTTTACCCCGATGCCGCAATGACCGTGCCGCAGATCGCCCGGCGTTTCCAGGTCTCGCGCCAGCATATCCAGGCAAACGTCAACTCACTTGGAGACAAGGGCCTTCTATTGCAAACTGAAAACCCCGATCATGCCCGCTCCCGGCTGCTCAGGCTGACCAATAAGGGGGTGACCACCTTCGCCGCCATTGAGGAAACCGAAAAAGATATTATCGATCAGCTGTTTTTGACCATCCCGGCGGCGGAAAAGGTGGTGATCGCCCGGGTCCTGGGCCAGCTCCTTGATAAACTGTAAACCAGCGGCGAAGGAAAAACTGGCTGGGGCGGCAGGGACCTAAGGGCCGTGAAGAGAATTCTAGAGCGGGTTGCCTAGGCGCTTTTTCTCTTTCGCGCCCACTGGCATCTGTTTTTTTAGTGTCATTTCGTAAAGAGTCTGCTTTTGACCCAAAGCAAACGTTTACTTCTGTTGCTGCCGATCCGCATTGCGCTTCACTGGACTCTGAATAAACCGCCCGTATCAATAGTAATGCCCAGCCATGTTAATGGCGTGTACGCTAGAGCCAGCGGCGCACCCTCGCCTTGTAGACGGTGAATGCGTCGCCGAAAACGTCTGCCATCTTGCTTTCTTCAAACGGGATGTACCACCAGTTGGCGATGATGAAAAAAGCAAGCGGAAACACTAGGCTAAGCACCGTGCCATAAAGCATGGTGGTGCCGACAAGCACCAAGAGCATGCCGAGATACATAGGGTGACGCGAAAAGCGAAAGGGCCCCGAGGTGACGATATTCTCCGGGTCCTTATAAGGGATGATGTTGGTTTCATGACGCCGGAACAGATAGACATGGTAAAAGACTCATGGGAAAAGGTGATGCCTATTTCGGAGAAAGCGGCAAAGATATTTTATGCGCGATTATTTGAACTTAAGCCGGCGTTTAAATCCCTGTTCAAGCATGACATGAAAGAGCAAGGGCGAAAGTTAATGGCCATGCTCACAACAGCTGTAAACAGCCTGGACAACCTCGCTGACATTATCGTGCCGGTACAGGAAATGGGGCGGCGACACGCGGCTTATGGTGTTAAAGAAGACGACTATGAAACAGTTGGCGAGGCGTTGATCTGGACCCTGGAAAAGATTCTGGGAGACAGCTGGACGGATGAGTTGGAAGATGCCTGGACAGAAACCTATATAACATTAGCCGGTTTCATGACAGATGCCGCGAGAGAAGTGACAACCGCCTGAATATAAGTTTGCAACAGTGTTGTTGCGGATTGCGAATTTCTCAAGTTTGGATAATGCCAGGATGGCGACGAGAAAGTGTGGTTTAGTCATTATATTTTAAAGTGAGTGTTGTATTGCTCAGAGGTGGACAGA
>JADFFP010000224.1 GCA_022568115.1 Pseudomonadota bacterium
ACGGATGCGCGTATAAAGCCTGGGTATGGTCTCGAGGTTATGGTTGAAGACATCGGGTTTGGCCTCGATCACTTTCTCGAGCGCCCCCGGCTTGTTGCGGAAGTCGGGGGTGAGAATCTCGATGGTGGTGCCGGGTGCGCGTTTTCTCAGTTCCCGGATGACTTTGACGAACTGACCGGCGCCGCCGTCGGCCAGGTCGTCGCGGTCGACCGAGGTAATGACGATATGCTTCAGCCCCAGCTCGCCGCACGCCTCGGCAACATGGAGGGGCTCCAAGGGGTCGACGATATTGGGCTTGCCGGTCTTGATGTTGCAAAAAGCGCAGGCGCGGGTGCAGGTATCGCCGAGGATCATGACGGTGGCGTGGCGCTGGGACCAGCATTCGCCGATGTTGGGGCAGGCCGCTTCCTCGCACACGGTATTGAGCTTCAACCTGCGCATCAAATCACGGGTTCTGGCGTATTCAGGCGAGGCCGGCGCCCGAACCCGGATCCAGTCAGGCTTCCGAAGCAGGGTCGATTTATCGGTTATCGGTCTAACGCGTCCCATGGGTCTCTCATGTAATCTATCTTGGGGTGGTTTTAAACCCTAGAGCATACTAACCCCAAACGGAATCATTTGACCGGGAATATTTTTGTGTCTGGCTAGGCAGTCCGGGCGAAGTGGTGTGATCACCATAAGTCCCGAACTAACGCTGCCAGGCACAAAAAGAACCCGGCAGAGACTGTGGGCAATAGACGGCACGGAAAGGCGTCAGGGTCTTTCCATGATGCGCCACATCATGTTCAAAACCCTTCCTGTTTCCCACTTGTCTGTTGCCCATCAAATTGTTTCTATTTGAGGTTAATGTGCTCTAGATATGCAGCGCCTTGCCGTAAGCCGAGAGCACGCTTTCGTGCATCGCTTCTGATAATGTCGGGTGCGGGAAGACCGCCGCCATCAGTTCGGCCTCGGTGCTCTCCAGGGTTTTGGCGATGGCGTAGCCCTGGATCAGCTCGGTCACCTCGGGTCCGATCATGTGGGCGCCCAGAAGCTCTCCGGATTTCACGTCAAAGACGGTTTTAACGAACCCTTCGGTATCCCCCAGCGCAATCGCCTTGCCGTTGGCGATAAAGGGAAATTTGCCGATCCTGACCTCATATCCGGCCTCCTTGGCCGCCGCTTCGGTCAGCCCGACGCTGGCCACCTGAGGGCGGCAATAGGTGCAGCCCGGGATGTTGGATTTATCGAGGGCGTGGAGGTTCTTTAATCCGGCGATTTTTTCGACCACGATCACCCCTTCGTGCATCGCCTTGTGGGCCAGCCACGGCGGCCCGGTCAGATCGCCGATCGCCCACAGACCGGGAACCCCGGTGGCCCCCCACTGGCCGGTCACCACATGGCCCCCCGCAACCTTGACGCCGGCCGCTTCAAGGCCCAGATTTTCCACGTTTCCGGTAATCCCGATCGCCAGGATCACCTTGTCGTAGGTTGCGCTTTTGCCGCCCTTGAAGGTGACGGTGACGTTTTTCGCGCCCGCCTTCAAACTCTCAACCGTGGTCCCGGTCTCGATCGTCATGCCGTGTTTTTTGAAAATGCCTTTGGCAAAGGCTGAGACCTCATGATCTTCCTGCGGCAAAATCCGCTCCAGCACCTCGACCACATGAACTTTTGATTCCATGTCATTGAAAAAGCTGGCGAATTCCATACCGATTGCGCCAGAGCCAATCACCAGCAGCGATTTGGGTATGACACTTGGCACCAGCGCGTGTTTGTAGGTCCAGATATTTTTGCCATCGGCTTTCAGCGAGCCAGTTTCGCGCGCCCGGGCGCCGGTGGCGAGGATGATATTTCTGGCGGTGATCTCACTGGTTTTCCCGTCCTTCTTCCTGACCGAAACTTTGGTTGGAGCCGTCAAGGCCCCCTCCCCTGCGATCACTTCAATGTGGTTCTTTTTCATCAGGAATTCGACCCCGCTGGTCAGCTGTTTGGCGATCTTCCGCGAACGCCCGACCACTGCTTTCAGGTCAAACCCCTGATCCTTGGCCTTGAGGCCGAAATCGGCGGCGTTCCGGATCAAGTGGCGCACCTCGGCGGTGCGCAGCAGCGCCTTGGTCGGAATACAGCCCCAGTTGAGGCAAATGCCGCCCAGATGTTCGCGCTCGACCACCGCTACCTTCATTTTCAGTTGGGCGGCGCGGATCGCCGCGACATAGCCGCCCGGCCCGCCGCCAATAATGATCAGATCGTAATTGTTTGCCATATTAAATTCCTAGTACAGCAGCACCGCCGGGGCCTCCAGCAGCTCCTTGATGGTTTTCAAAAGCCCGGCCCCGGTGGCGCCGTCGATGGCGCGGTGGTCGAACGAGCCGGTGATGTTCATCATCATGCGGATCTCGACCTCTTCGTCGCTGACCGGCACGACCTTGCGCTTTGCGGTGCTGATCGCGATGATCGCGGCGTTGGGCGTGTTGATGATCGCGGTGAAGTCGTCGACTTTCAACATGCCCATGTTGCTGATGCTGAACGTGCTGCCCTGCATCTCGTCTGGTAGTAGCTTCCCGTCTCTCGCCTTCCCGACCAAGACGCGCGTCGCCTCACCGATCTGGCGCAGTGTCATCGTGTGAGTGTTCTTGATGACCGGGACTAGCAGACCCTCGTCGACCGACGCAGCGACGCCGACGTGGACCGCACCGTACTGAATAACGTGGTCGCCCTGGAAGGTCGCATTGACCTCGGGCATCTCTTGCAGCGCCATCGAGCAGGCCTTGATGACGAAGTCGTTGATGCTGACTTTGCCGCTCTCCTCCTCTTTGTAGAACTGTCTGAGGGCGGAAATCTTCTCGACGTCTACCACGACCGTGACGTAAAAGTGCGGCACGGTCTGCTTGCTGGCCAGGGTGCGCTCGGCGATGATGCGACGGTGCGCGTTGAGCGCAACCTTCTTGTCCTCGGCCGTCGTGACAGCAGGCTGGTAGCTCGGCACCTTCGGCCCGGTCGAGATTGCGCCGCGCACGTCCTTCGCGACGATGCGGCCTCCGGGGCCCGAGCCCGCAACAGCGCCGA
>JADFFP010000225.1 GCA_022568115.1 Pseudomonadota bacterium
TTTCCAACCTCAAACAGCCTTTATTCATGGTCGGGAGGGCCGAAGCCCAGTTTCGGGTTATTGGAAAATCCGAACCCTTCGGAGAAGATATCGGCGCGGCCGTTGGCATTCTTGTCGTGCATCACAGCCATGGAATAAACCCCGGCTTGTGGGAAAGTCACGCACACCCTCTGAACCCCCGGTTGGCTGGGAACCTCCACTCTCAGGACCTTTTTGCCGCTGACCAGGAAATCTTCCGGGTTGTCGCTGTAAATCTGAACGCGCAGCGTCCCCTCGTCACTTTCAATGCCGCTGACATCCACCAGGGCGCGCGGGATCGAATATTCGCCCGCTACACAGGGCTTTATCTGCTCTTCCATGGTGTAGCCGAGATCCAGGCTATCCGCCTCAAGCGCGGTTGAGGAAAAAGCCAAAGCCGCTGCTGTAACGGCGGCCAAATTCTTGATGTTTTTGGAAAAACCAAAATTCACGTCAAACTCCCTGCTTGCATGGACGCATCAATGTTTTTTAACTTGCTTATTATATTGCGCCCAATTTGGGCGCTTTTATGGCAAAACCATGCTGCCCCTGTGACAGTTCAATACACGAAATCAGAAAATTTTCAAGGACTTATGCCGATCTTGTTGACAACTATTTTAAGGTTTTTCATTTTGCCGCCGGGATGGTATGCCTGAGGGGCCAAAAGCGGCCAATCATTGGGGAGATAACGTGGCACCAAGACGCGCCAAGCAACAGGTCAAAAGCGATCACGCCACCGTCGCCAAAAGCGCCGGTGTTGCTTTCCTGGGCCAGTCGGCTGCGGTTGTCGAGGCGTTTGGCCTGATCCTGTTTACCTGGCTTTACACCCCCGCGGTGGTTGGCCTGTTCTTTACCCTGTGGGCGGGGCTGAAGGTTCTGACCGCGGTTACCGAGTTTGCCATGACCACCTCGCAGCTGCGCTTTACACCCGCCAGCCGGTCCCGGACCACCGACCTCAAGATCCTCAAAACCGCCCTTGGCACGTCGCTGACGATAAGCATCACGGGCGCCCTGGTCATCGCCTGGTTTGCGCCTGAAATAGCCGGCTTTCTGGAAAGCGGCGCAATCAGCAAGGAACAGTTTACCAGGATAATCCGGATTTATGTCTGGGCTCTGCCGTTCTGGACCCTGATTGAGGTGATAACCGCCAGCGTCCGCGCCCAGCACAAATTCGGCCCGGAAATCCGGGTGCGGGTGTTTTATGAGCAGGGATTGCGCCTGATTGCCGGGGTCGGACTTTATTTTCTGGGATACCAGACCTTCGGGCTGTTTTACGCCCACGTGTTTTCGATTTTCGCAGCCAGCTTGCTGGCGTTGCGCCTGGCCGCCCGTTTCTACGATTTCAGGGCGATCCTGAAAACCCCGGTGGACCGGGCGTTTTTGAAGGAATTTCTGTCATTTTCGGCGATGATGATGCCGGCCAACTTTATCAAAAAGCTGTTTCTGGTCGGCTCGGTCATTATCGTCAATGTCGGGCTGGGCGCCGAAGCCGCGGCCATCTACGGCCTGGGCCGGCATATCTCCAGCGTCCTGCAGGTGGTTCACCTCAGCTTTGAATACGTCATGGCCCCGTTCGCAAGCCTGAAGAACGCGCTGGCCAAACGGCAGGAACTGTCGGACCTTTACAATTTTACAACCCGCCTGATCGGCGCCCTGGTGCTGCCTTTGGGAATTCTGCTGATTTATATCAGCCGCGATATCCTGACCGTGTTCAACCCCGATTATGCCGCGGCTACCGGGGTCATCATCATCCTCACCGCCGGACGCATTACCGAGGCCATGGCCGGCACTTCCGCGGCGGTGGTCGAGATGCTGGGCAACAAGTTCCTGCCGCTCTTTAACAACCTGATGGGAGTGATGGTCCTGATGGTGTTGCAGTATTTCCTGAAGGACAACCGGGTTCTGGGCGGGGTTTACGGCATTGCGATCGCCACCGCGGTCGGCTTTAACGTCATCAGCCTGCTCAGCCTGGCCGAGGCCCATTTCTTCTATCGGCTTTCTCCTTACAGTAAAAAAACCTTCCGGCCGCTGGCGGTCTCGTTCGCCCTTTCCGCGGTCATGATAGTGGTTTTCTATTTCGCCGACTTGTTGCCCCACGCCGTTCATTTTTCGATAGCAATCGGCTCCATCTATTTGACCATTCATATCCTGGTCCGTTACGGCCTGTCAGAGGAAGACGCCAGAACCCTGGGGCGGGTCGGCCGGTGGTTCCGCTCAATCAAACCGCAAACCGCCATTTAAAGCTTGAAACCAGCCTTGAGGTCGGGCACAAGGCGCTGCTCTTTTTTTTGTCCATGCTTGCGATTAATTCGCAATTGATTTATCTCTGGGAAAACAACCGGCTGAGACACTGATGATTGCCCGCTACGGATTTTGGAACAACCAGAAATATAGTTTGGAAAAGATGACCCTGAGGGATCTGGCGGGGGCTTATTTCCGCTATTACGCCATTGACGCCTATATCGCCATCGGGGTTGTTTCCGGCATTTTCGCCTATATCTACGCCACCAGCTTTTGGGCGCTGGTGGCGGCCATAGCCATTTCGCTGGTTTCCTATCCGCTGATCTGGTACGTGCTGCACCGCTACGTCCTGCACGGCCAGTACCCCTACAAATCCAAATTCACCGCAAAAATCTGGAAACGCATCCACTTCGATCATCACCAGGACCCCCATGACCTGGGGGTCCTGTTTGGCGCTCTTTACACCACCCTGCCAACCGTTTTCATGGTGACCGCTCCGGTCGGCTGGGCGCTTGACGGCCCGGGCGGGGCGGCCGGGGCTTTTTCGGCGGGGCTTTTTATCACCTGTTTTTATGAATTCGCCCACTGCATCCAGCACCTCTCCTACAAGCCCAAAAACAAGGCGCTGGAGCTGATGAAAAAGCGCCACATGGAGCATCACTTCCATGATGAAAACGGCAACTACGGCATCACCAATTTTTTCTGGGACCGGCTTTTGAACACCTATTACATCAAAACCGACCGCCCCAGAAAAAGCCCCACCGTGCATAATCTTGGCTACACT
>JADFFP010000226.1 GCA_022568115.1 Pseudomonadota bacterium
ATCGCCAACTGTGGGGGTTGCATTTTTGGGGGCGTTTATCCTGTTTCTGTTCGGCAACATCTACAATTTTATCTGGGTGGCCTATGGCGCGCTCTATGCCTCAAAACTGGTGCCGGAATTGAAGGGGTAACAGTAATTAATACTTGAAATTGGGGCCTCTCCCGAGGCTTTTTTCAGACCGGCAACTCCGGGGTATCCGGCGGGCGCTCCCCGATCAGCGAGGGATTATCGTTCTGGACGTTGTTGACCGCCCGTGAGACCGGATAATACGAAAACTCAATCTTGTTATCCAGCACCTCCCTGGCGCTGATCCCGGCCCGAAGCCAGGCGTCAAAGTGGGCCTCGGGCACAATCACCGGCATGCGGTCGTGGAGCGCCCGGATCGAGGGCGCGGCACCGGCGGTCAGGATCGCCGCGGTCTCGACCCCGGCGCCGTCCGGGCCCTGCCAATGTTCCCAGATCCCAGCGAAAGCAAAAACACGCGTATTTTCCAGGTAAATGTAATAGGGCTGCTTGTTCGGCGCTTCGCCGCGCCATTCATAAAACCCGGTGGCGGGAATCAGACAGCGGCGGCGGCGGTAAGCGCCCCTGAACGAAGGTTTCTGACCGATCGTTTCAACGCGCGCATTGATCATGGTGACGGTCTTGGGCGCTTCTTTCATCCACGAAGGGATCAGGCCCCATCTAAAGTGCGCCAGCTCCCTGGCGACCCGCTCGGGGTGGTTGCGAAGCGCCAGAACCGGCTGGCCCGGGGCGATGTTGTAGCGCGGCTGCAGGTTGAACCGGGCCCTGATTTTCAGGGCTATGTACAAATCTTCCAGCGTCGCATCCAGTGAAAACCGCCCGCACATGTTCTTTTATCCCTTAGAGCATACTAACTCCATATGGAGTTAGTATGCTATAATCCTAGCATGACCAGGCAATATCCAAAACGGCCAATTTTCGGCGTCGGCGCGATCGTTTTCAAAGGCAATGATGTGCTGCTGGTCCGCCGCGGACGGCCGCCCGGCAAGGGGGATTGGTCGCTGCCCGGCGGCGCGGTCGAGTTGGGGGAAAGCGCCAAAGAGGCTTTGGTCCGCGAGGTGCGGGAGGAAACCGGGCTTGAAGTTGTGCCTAAAAAACTGATCGCCGTGGTGGATATTATCGGCCGGGACGGGGACGGGGCGGTGCGCCACCATTACGCGGTCGCGGATTATAAGTGCGAGGCGGTCGGCGGAACCTTAAAAGCCGGCGGTGATGCCGCCGAGGCCCGCTGGGTTCCCATGAAGGATTTGAAAAAATACCGCCTGACCCCGAAGGCCCAAGAAGTGATACTAGGGTCTGAACCCAAACCCTAACCCCCATCCGGCCATTTATGATCCTTGAAGGTTTCGCGCAATCCGGTTTTCTTGACCTTGCCGGTGCCCGATAAGGGCATCTCATCGACCGTGACGATGTCATTGGGCAGCCACCACTTGGCGACCTTGCCGGAGAGAAATTTCAGGATGCTGTCCTTGTCGAGCACCGCCCCTTCTTCCAGAACCACAATCAACAGCGGCCGTTCGCGCCATTTTTTGTGCGGCCGGCCGATCACCGCGGCGCGGGCGATGTCTTTGTGGCCCATGGCCGCGTTCTCCAGGTCGATCGAGGAGATCCATTCGCCGCCCGATTTGATCACGTCCTTGGCCCGGTCGGTGATCTGCATGTAGCCAAATTCATCAATGGTCGCGACGTCGCCGGTGTCGAACCAGCCGTCCTCATCCAGCGCGCTGTCATTGGCGCGGTAATAGCGCTTGAGCGTCCACGGGCCCCTGACATGAAGCGCGCCGAAGGTTTTGCCGTCCCACGGCGCTTCGCTCCCGTCCGCCACAACAATTCTCATTTCCACCCCGAACAGGCCGCGCCCCTGTTTTTGTTTTAATTTCTGCTGCTCTTCCAGCGGCCACCGGGCGGTGATGGAATTCATCGACCCCATGGTGCCGACCGGGCTGATCTCGGTCATCCCCCAGGCATGGTGAACATTGACCCCAAAGTCCTCAAAAGCCTTGATCATAAAGGCCGGGGCCGCCGCGCCGCCGATCCCCAAGCCCTCCAGGGGTTCCAGGTCCTGTCCGGTTTCCTTGAGATAATCCAGCAATCCCAACCAGATGGTCGGCACCGCGGTGGTAATGTGGACCTGTTCTTCCTTGATCAGGGTGTGGATGCTTTTGCCGTCAAAATGCGGGCCGTTGAGGACAATCTTGCAGCCAACAATCGCCGTGGTATAAGGATAGCCCCAGGAATTGGCGTGGAACATCGGGACAATCGGCAAAATGGTGCGGATGGCGGAAAGATTAAAGGCATCCGAGACAATCACCGCCATGGCATGGAGGACAGTCGAGCGGTGGGAATACAAAACCCCTTTGGGATGGCCGGTGGTGCCGGAGGTGTAGCAGAGACTGGCGGCGTCATTTTCATCCAAGGCCGGCCAGGTGTAGTCGCCGTCCCCGCCATCGATCAGGTCTTCATAGCAGAGGTAGTTGGCGGGCAGGCTTTTCGGCATGTTGGATTGGTCTGTCAGCATCACGAAGGTCTTGACCGTCTTAAAGTGCTTCTCAAGCTCCCGCACCAGGGGCAGGAAGGTCAGGTCGAAAAACAGCACCTGGTCTTCAGCATGGTTGGCGACCCAGGCGATATCCTTCGGAAACAGCCTGGGGTTCAGGGTATGGCACACCGCGCCCATACCGGAGATGCCGTAGTACAGTTCAAAATGGCGGTAGGTGTTCCAGGCCAGGGTTCCGACCCGGTCGCCCTTATTGATGCCTAATCTTTCAAGCGCCTGAGCCAATTTGCGGGAGCGTACGGCGCATTCGGCATAGGTATAACGGTGGCGGCCGGCTTCAACCGTTTCAGTGACGATCTCGACCTGAGAATGAAAACGCTCGGCATGGTCTATCAAGCGTGAAATCAGCATCGGCCAGTCCTGCATTAAGCCTTGCATATAGTTCCCCCGGGGAGTGATGATTTTGTTACTTAATAATATACACCGGGGCTAGGAATTAAACGCGGTC
>JADFFP010000011.1 GCA_022568115.1 Pseudomonadota bacterium
CATCACCCCAATGCGAAAATATTCGAGGTCATCCAGGCGGCTTCGGCGGTGAGGGATTTGGCGGCGGGCAAGATCACGCTGGTCGCGCCGTACCTGCCCTATATGCGCCAGGACAAGGTGTTCCGGAAGGGCGAAGCGCTCAGCCAAAAAATATTTGCCGGGGTTATATCACCCTGGATCGACAGGCTGATCACGGTCGAGCCGCATCTGCACAGAAGCCGCACCATGGAAAGCATTTTTCCCGGCCTCAAGGGGAGCGCGCTGTCCGGGGCGGTTCCGCTGGCGGCTTATTTCAAGGGCCAGGGGATTGAAAAAAACACCCTTGTTATTGGCCCCGATGAGGAGGCCTTCCACATCGCCCGCCCGTTCGCCGAGGCACTTGGTTTGGACTGGATCACCGCCCTGAAAAAACGCAGCGGAGACCGGGACATCAAAGTCACCCTTGAAGGCGCAGCCGTGACCGGGCGGCCGGTTTTGATTATCGATGATGTCATCAGCACCGGCATGACCGTGATCGGTTGCGCGCGGGCGGCGCTGGGGGCGGGGGCGGCCTCGGTCAGCGCCGCTGCGGTCCATGCTCTCTATGATGAGCAAGCGGCCAGGGCCTTCAAAGCCGCCGGAATCGCCCCGGTTATCTCCACCGACAGCATCCCGCATCGCTCCAACGCGGTAGCATTGGCGCCTTATTTTGCGGAGGCTTTGGGCTGATGTTCTTCAAGAAGAAAAGCCCGCAAACCTCAGCCCGGAAAGCCGGTGGGATGGACTACACCCTGGTGCGCTCGTCGCGGCGGACGCTTTCGCTGCAGATCAGGGAAGGCGGCGAGTTGGTGGTGCGCGCCCCGCACCGTACTCCTTTGCGGGAAATCGAGGACTGGATTTTCAAAAAACGCAAGTGGATCGAACGCCATCAAAACCGTTTTGAAAAAATCGCCATCAAGGCCCCGGTCTACCGCGACCGGGCCGGACACTTTTACCTTGGGGTGAAGTATCCGCTCCGCATCATCAAGGGCGTCCGCCACCGGGCGGAACTTAGGGACGGGGTTATAATCCTGACGCTTCGCGGCGCCCCGGGCCGGGAAAAAATCGAACGGGCGCTCAAGGCCTGGTATCTCGAAGAGGCCAGGGAGGTTTTCGAAGACCGGCTGTCAAAACTTTTCCCACGGTTTGCCGGGCGCAACCATGATCGGCCGGGGATTAAAATCCGCTGGATGAAAAGCCGCTGGGGTTCGATGGGCCGTGAGGGCGTCATGACGCTGAACGCCAAACTGATGCTGAAGGAGACCGGTTTGATCGATTATGTTATCGTCCACGAACTGTGCCATATGGAGCATATGAACCACGGCCGGGAATTTTCCGCCCTGATGGATCAAATGCTGCCCGGTTGGAAAAAGAAGCGGAAAATGTTAAAAGGGGATTTGTAAAACATCAAAAAACGCAACATTAAGGCCCTCCCTTTTAATCCCGGAAATTTGGTGCTAAAGAGGGCCTTAAGGCTGGCAAGGGCCTTGATTATAACGGGAATTTAAAAACCTTAAACAATAGGGACTTGATACCATGGGTACATTTAATCTTTTCAGCGCCGTGGCGGTTAGTTTTATGGTCGCCACCACGCCAACCCTCAATGCCCAGGAAGAGGAAGGGACATTCACCCGGCGCGACAATTTCCAGGACTGGCTGTTGACCTGCATCGCGCCGGAGGGCCGGGAGGTATGCCAGCTCAGCCAGGGAATTGTCAACACCGAGACCAAACAGCGGCTGGCCCGGCTTCAGATCCGCCGCCTGGCGAACGGCACCGATGTCATGATCGTCACGCTGCCGCTTGGCGTTGATTTGAGAAAAGGCGCCGGCATCCAGGTTGCCAAGGATCAGTTCATCAACAACCTGACCTATACCATGTGTCTGGCCGATGGCTGCCGCCTGCAGTTCCCGCTGAACGCCGAGGTTATTACCGCGATGCGCGCCGCCGGTGAGGGACGCCTGGTGTTCGGCCGCCCCAACGTTGAGCAGAATACCGCCCTGCCGGTCTCGTTCTCCGGCTTTTCCGCGGCCTTTAACGCCTATGTCGCCACCCATTAAGGGGGATTTACCACAGTCCGCCGTCGCGTGAAGCTATGGCGGACACTCCTGCTTGCAATTCAAGTTTTCTTGGGCCGGATGGGGTAAAGCCCGTCTTCGTTTCGCTCTGCTGCACTTCGACGAGGCATCCGCTTCGTACGCTGCTCCTCATTAATCTCGTCGTAGCTAAATTTTGCCAAGGCAAAATTAGCGAAGACGGATGGTGCGCCCGGCGGGATTCGAACCCACGACCCCCAGATTAGGAATCTGGTGCTCTATCCAACTGAGCTACGGGCGCGTCTTGGGATAAGCGGTCCTCTATCTATACCGCAAAGGTGCGCCGTTCAACTTTTTTAAGCTTTTTCGCGAACCCCCTTTAATGCTAGCCTTGCCGCCATGAAAGGATGGCTACTATCCGGAGTGATTGTGCTGGTTGCGGCTGTGGCTGTTGGAGCCGAAGATGCCGGTCTGTTCAATGACCTGGAGTGGACAGAAGTTTCAGATGGAGAGACCATCCGCCTGCTCGGGGTTTTCCCCGCGGCCCTGCCTGAAGATATCAAGCACGGGTCTTTCAGGGTTCTTTCACCCAAGGATGGGCGCACCCGTTACGGCGAGGTGTTGGCCCATGTGATCATGGCTGATGGCGCCTGGCTGCAAAATACCCTGGTGTCAGAGGGCCGGGCGATCGTTATGCCGGTTTATGAGCGGGACGATCAGCGGCTTCAGGTTCTGCTTGCCGCCGAAGATGCCGCCCGTGAGGCTAAGGTTGGCCTGTGGCGGAAAAGCCCGGTGGTGTGCGCCGATAATGCAAAAAGGGCGTTCGATACTTTTGCCATCATTCAGGGCCGGATAAAAGAGGCCGCCGATGTGCGCGGCACCATCTACCTCAATTTCGGCGATGATTACCGCAAGGATTTCACCGTCAAGTTCACCAGCAGTTCCTTTAAGCGGCTGCCCGGGGAAACCAGAGCCCAAATCACCCGGTTAACGGAGGGTATGGAAACTGATACTATGGTCGAGGCCAGGGGCTGGGTGTTTTATTCCGGCGGGCCGATGATTGAGGTCAAAACCCCGGTCCAGATCCGTTTTCTAGACCAGGCTTTTGGGCTGCAGGAAGAAAGGTGCGGATCATGACGGGAGCGATTTACAAAAAACATATTGGAGCATTATTGGCGCTGCTGTTGGTTGGCGCCTGTACCGTCAACCCGGCCACCGGCAAGAAGGAATTTACCCCCTTCATGACCACCTCCCAGGAGGCCGCGATCGGCGCCCGGGAGCACCCCAAACTGGTGGCTGAATTTGGCGGAAAATATGAGGATCAGGCCTTGGCTGCTTATGTTGAGGAAGTTGGCGACCGGCTGGCGGCGGCCTCGGAAATGCCCGGTACCGACTTTTCGTTCACTCTCTTGAACAGCCCTATTGTCAACGCTTTTGCGCTGCCCGGCGGCTATGTCCATATCTCGCGCGGGCTGATGGCTTACTTCAGTGACGAGGCGGAAATGGCCAGCGTTCTGGGCCACGAGATTGGCCATGTCACTGCCCGGCACGCCGCCAACCGCTATAACAAATCTATATTTTTCGGAGGCTTGGCGGCGAGCGCCGGGTGGCTGATCAAGAACCAGGATTTGGCTTCCCTGGTCGGCGGCGGCGCCCAGCTTTACCTGTTGTCCTATTCCAGAAAACAGGAATCACAGTCTGACGAATTGGGACTCAGATATATGCTGAGGACCACCCATGACCCGATGGGTTCGGTCCGGATGCTCGAGGCTTTGCAGACGACCGCGGCATATGAAGCCCAAAAACAGGGCCGGGCAGCAGACCAGACGCCCAATTTGTTTCGCACCCACCCACTGACCTCAAAGCGTATCGAAGACCAGCAAACGCGCATTGACGCGCTCGACCCCCAGCCCACCACCCGGAACAGAAACCGCGACCGCTATCTTGATGCCATTGACGGCATAATGTTCGGCGATGACCCGGCCCAGGGGGTAATCCGCGGCAATGATTTCCTGCATAAAGGGTTCCGGCTGGCCTTTACCGCGCCTTCCGGTTTCGCCCTGATGAACACCGCCAGCGCGGTGGTTGGCTTAGGCCCCGACGATGTGCGGTTTTTCTTTACCGGCGGCGAAATCTCCCCCAACACCACCAACCGCTTTTACCTCGACCAGGCCTGGGCTTCGCTGTTCGAGGGCGATCCGCCGGCGCCTTTGGGAAATATCCGCGCCCTTTCCTCAAGGGGCATGGACGGCATTACCGGAATTGCCCGCCTTACATCCGAGGGCGGGGAGCTGGATGTCCGGCTGGTGGCGTGGCGCTATGACGGCGCCCATGCTTATCATTTTGTCCTCATCACCCCGGCCGCCAGAACCTCAAAATATGCCGCCCGTCTGGGCCAGATGAGCGACAGCTTCAGGAAGCTCTCGGCAAGCGAAGCGGCGGCGATCAGGCCCCTGAGGATCCGTGTCATAACAGTTCAACCGGGTGATAGCGTCTCATCGCTGGCCGGGCGCATGGAGGTGTGGGAGTACAAGGAAGAGCTGTTCCGCGCTCTTAACGGGCTTGGTGATGGAGAGACCCTGACATCCGGCCAGCGCGTCAAAATCGTTGTCGAGGGTTAAAAAACGGGGAGGGATAAAAAAGCCTCAGGGGTTTCCTAAAGATATTTAAGACACTAGATGCCGGACTAAATCTGGCATGACGATATTAAGAAATGTCACCCTCACCCTAGCCCTCTCCCCTCAAGGGAGAGGGGACCTCGGCAGAGCACTTCTTTTACTCCCTCTCCCCTCCGAGGGAGAGGGTTGGAGTGAGGGGGTAAATAAAAAAGCCCAGGCGAACCCGGGCTTAGGGCCAACGCCCCACTTCCGATGAGGGCTGTGCCACAGCAAAAATCGGTCAGGAATAGGAGAAGGCGGTGAGGATTAGCCAACTATTTGAACCGGTTTAGACGCCTTCCTGCCCGATTTAGGCGTGGTCCAAATTGGATTGGCCTGATTTCTTCTCAGAATGCGTTAAAATCTTTCAACGATACCCCATATCGTTATCAACAATTTGCCTGTTCTGAAAAGAAATCAGGGCCAACACAGTTCCACTCGGAAGTGGGGCGTTGGCCCTGTTATCTGAAACTTAGGCTTTAAGCCGCGATCAGGACCTTTTCCAGCTTGGACATCGCTTCCGCTTCGTCGATGGCCTCAACAGCGGCCAACTCACGGGCCAGCCGGGTGAGTGCCGCTTCATAAATCTGGCGCTCGGAATAGGACTGTTCGGGCTGGTCATCTTTCCGGAACAGGTCACGGACCACTTCGGCGATTGAGACCAGGCTGCCGGAATTGATCTTGGCTTCGTATTCCTGGGCGCGCCGGCTCCACATGGTGCGTTTGACCCGCGCTTTGCCCTTGAGGGTCAAAAACGCCTCATCCAGGGTGGCCTGACTGGAAAGCCTGCGCATGCCCGAGGCTTCCGCCTTGAGAACCGGAACCCTTAAGGTCATGCGCTCTTTTTCAAAGCGAACCACGTACAATTCCAGTTTTGCACCGGAAATTTCACGATTTTCAATTCCAACCACTTTGCCTACCCCGTGCTTGGGGTAAACAACATAGTCGCCATCCGAAAATGGATATTTCTTCTTTTTTGCCATTCCGTCACTCTTTTCTCATCTTGCTCTGGTTGTTAGTGTGGCAACCGGACAATTCAGGGACGCAAAAAACTCCAGCAGTGTCACTGAGATTGTGAACCCTGTCCTGATACTTTTCATCAAATCGCGGCCCTTTGGCCGCGGGTATATCCTTTTAGAATTGTGTTTTCGCCACACCAGGCTTCCGCCTAAGTATCTACTATAACACAATTTTTTGTAATTTTGTACCCCGGAATAGAAATTTAGTACCAAACGGCCGGATGCGAGCCGGAGTTTAGCGCATTTTATAAATTAATTGCTTTCAGCGGGCTTTTCCGAGAAGTATTTTTTAAACTTGTCTTCAACCCCCTGGAATTCCTCGGCATCGGGCGGCGACTCTTTCTTGGTCGTGATATTGGGCCAGATTTCGCCGTATTTGGTGTTCAGTTCCACCCACTGCTCCAGCCCATCTTCGGTATCGGGCAGGATCGCTTCGGCCGGGCATTCCGGCTCACAAACGCCGCAATCGATGCATTCACTGGTGTTAATGACCAGCATGTTTTCCCCTTCGTAGAAACAATCCACCGGGCAAACTTCCACACAGTCCATGTATTTGCACTTGATGCAGGCTTCGGTCACGACGTAGGTCATCTTAACTCCCTTGAATAGCAGACCCTGAATTTTTTCGAGTTATGCAAGAAAAATTAAAAACGGACAAGCCCTTTTATTTTCCGCTTTCAAACCTGGCCCGGACCCGTTTTTTTGCCTCTCCGCGGTCGCGGTCGGAGACATAAATCAGGCCCGCCACCCGGCGGATCAGGTTTTCCTCAAAATCATGAATGATGCCGTCGGCAAAAGCCACTTCCCACATCATTTCGATCAGGTCTACGCGCCCTCCTTCCGAATAGTTATCCTTGACCGTCCGGGTGAAGCGCATCAGGTGGGTGGCGTCTTTCTGGGCGCTTAGAGCCCGGGCGAACAGCTCTTCCGCTTCTTCCTTGGATAAATGAAAGCGGCCAACCAGCAAATTGGAAATGGTCTCTTTTTCACGTCTGTCAAGATTGCCGTCCATAACGGCGGCCTCAACCAATAGCGCCGCACTGGCGATTTCCTTATCGGAAAAGCTCTCCGGTTCGGCTGCGGGTTCATTTTTCAGGGCGTTAAACAGGGCTTTGATGCGGTTTGCCATGCAGAGCACATTAGTCCCAACTAGAATTATTTGACAGGGTTCTTTTTCTGCCTGGCGGCGTTAGCCCGGGACTTTTGGTGATCACACCAATTCGCCCGAACTGCCTGGCCAGGCAAAAAAATTTACCCTGTCAAATGGCTTCCAGATGAGGCTAATGTGCTCTAGTCTCACTGTCTGTCAGGTGGTGACCTGGTCCGCCTTGAGCAGTTCAATCGCCCGGCGGTCTTTTTTTGTCGGCCGTCCGCCGCCGCGCGGCGCACTTCTGCGACCAGGACCGGTTTTAAGCCTTTCCTGGGGCGGGGTCAAATCCTCATAAAGGGCCGCCGCCTCGGCAGCCGGGCCGCGCCGCTGGCTCAGGCTCAGGATTCTGACAACCCGGATCGCGCCGGCTTGCGGAAAGGTCAGCACCTGGCCGGGAACAACGCTGGCGGCGGCCTTCCTCTGGGGGGCGCCATCGATGCGGATTTTCCCCTTTCGGCAGACGGTGCTGGCCAGTGTCCGGGTTTTAAAAAAACGGGCATGCCACAGCCACTGGTCAAGCCGTTGGCGGTGATGTGACGGGCTGCTCATGGGCTGGGGTCAGGATTTGCCGCTGGAAAATTTTAAGTGTTTCAGTTCGGCAAAGGGGCTTTCCTCGATTTTTTTCTCCTCCAGCTTCCGTTTTCCCGGTCCTTGGGCTTTTTTGGGCGCCTTTTTTTTCAGGTCCCATTTGAAGCTGTATTTGGGCTTGGCCTGCTCGTCCTCCTTGGCCCCGGGCAGTTCTTTTTTGTAATAATAGCCGAGAAACTTCATCACGCTGGCGAAATCCTCACCCGATAGGCCCACCAGGCCCATAATCTCGGGCGTGACGGCGAAAAATTTATTGTCCATGCCGAGCGGCCGGACCGCGTCGAACAGTCTCTCCAGGCAGTCGATGCGGACCGCCTTCGACCCCACCGGGCGGTAACCGAGCGTCTGGTAAAACCCGCGCGGGGTTCCCTTCAGGGTCTCGGCCCACATGACCCCGGCTTCCGGTATTTCCGGCCAGCCCTTGATCTCTTCCCAGATGCCCCACAGCGCCAGCCGCCATTTGGTCGGAGCCGGTTTAAGGAGTTTGGGCAAATAAACGAAGTGCGCGCCGAACCAGAACCCTACTTTATGGAGCGCCTTGCGATCCTCGGGCTTAAGGGTTTTCAGGTCATCAAGGACAAAGGCCTTGGCGCTTACGCCGAGATTCTCGACCATTTTATAGGCCATCCCGCGGGTCAGGCCGGGCAGGTCGGCTTGGTGGCTGGCGGCGGCCTCGCTTAACGTGAGAAGGGGGCCGAGATGGGCCGCCATTTCGGCCTCGAACCAGGCTTTCAGGCGCCCCTCGACCGCTTTTAGGTTCTGATCTTCCAGCAACGGGTTGCCGGCCAGCTGTACCTCAGGCCTTAAAATGCCCTGTCCCTTGACCAGATGGGCGATTACATCGTCCCGCCACAGGATCCGGGCGCGGCTGGAGCTGTTCGAGAGTTTGAGAATGATGTCCGCATTCCCGGCCCCGGTAAATTCTTCCGCTCTGGCGGCGATTACCGGGCGCAGGCCTTTTTCAGCCTCTTTCAGGTGCGCCTTGGCGTCTTCCCCTTCCAGGCCGCGGGCGGGCAGGAAGCAAAAACCCTTGAGGGCGCCAAGCGGCTGTCCCTCGATTGTAACCAATCCCTCGCTGTCAACCTTGGTCATCACGTGTTTCCCTTTGATATTGCTCACCAGCGCGGTGGTCCGCTTGTCGACAAAACGCTGCTGCAACCGCTCATGCAGGGCGCCCGAGAGTTTATCCTCCAGGCTCCGGGTAGTATAGGCCCAATGATCGGTCTCCTTCAGCCAGCCGGCCCGGTGCGAAATATAGGTCCAGGTTCTGATCCTGGCAATCCTTTGCATCAGGGTCTCGGTGCCGCCCTGGAAGTTATCCAGCTCGGCCACCCGCCGGGCCATCCACTCATGAGGGATTTTGCCGGAGGCAGAAGACAAAAACCCGAACAGGGTCTGAAGCAGGGAAAAGTGATGGTTTTCGGAGAATCCCAGGAAATCCGGAATTTGACAAACTGTCCAGAGAGTTTGAACCATCTCGGGGGTATTTGCCTCCACCCCCCTGGCGACAAGGGTCTTAAGCGCCCTCAGGTCCAGCGCTTCCCGGGCGGGGCTAAGCAGGGAACTGGAAGGAGCCTCCTCCAGGCTCTTGATCAGCGCCAGCGGAGTTTTGAAATTGAGCGCCGCGTTGCGCCATTCCAGGCGTTTCAAGGGGCTAAAGGAGTGGTTTTCAATTTTGCGGATATCCTCGGGGCTCAGGCCTTCGCCCTCAATTTCAGCCAGCGTCGTGAACGTGCCGCTGTTCAGGTGCCGCCCGGCGCGCCCGGCTATTTGCGCCAGCTCATGGGGAAAAAGCTTGCGCCGCCGGGTTCCGTCAAATTTTTCCACCTCGGCGAACACCACGTGGTCGATGTCCATATTCAGCCCCATGCCGATGGCGTCGGTGGCGACGATATAATCGACCGTCCGGTCCTGGTAGAGCTCAACTTGCGCGTTACGGGTCTTAGGCGACAGCGCCCCCATCACCACCGCCGCCCCGCCGTAGTTGCGGCGCAGCAATTCGGCCGCCCGGTAGACGCCTTCCATGGTAAAGGCGATCACCGCGGTGCGTTTCGGCAAACGGGCGATCTTTTTTGGGCTGACATAGGATAATTCCGAGAACCGCGGACGGTTGATGACCCGGGCGTCTGGAAGCAGGCTTCGGACAATCGGCAGGATAGTGGCGGCGCCCAGCAGCATGGTCTCTTCCAGACCCCTCGCATGCAACAGCCGGTTGGTGAAGATATGGCCGCGCTCAGCATCGCCGGCCAGCTGCACTTCATCCATGGCCAGGAACGAGACCGGGGTGGTGAGCGGCATCGCCTCGGTTGTGCAAATGAAATAGGCGGCGTTATCCGGGACGATCCGTTCCTCGCCGGTGATCAGCGCCGCTCTCGATTTGCCCTTGATGGCCACCACTTTATCGTACACTTCGCGCGCCAGCAGCCTGAGCGGCAGGCCGATCATGCCGGAGGCGTGCCCCAACATGCGCTCAACCGCCAAATGGGTCTTGCCGGTGTTGGTCGGGCCAAGAACAGCGCTCAGATTCTGTTGGCTAAGTATTTTGCTTACGGGCATGACAGGGCACTATTTTAGAGAGTGATCTGGTCTTCGCAAGTGAAACTTTAGGGGGCTAAAAGGGATTTTTAAATGGAATAATTCAGGATAACATTTTGCACAAGGTCTTCAACAAAATCTATGACCTTACTTTTTTTAATCGAAATACCAGAAGGATGAGCAGAGGAATTTCTAGTTTCAAGTTTTTGGTCCAAAATTTTTCTCACATCGTTGGTAATAATTTGCGCGCTTTACGCTTGTAAACATCGTGGAATTAATGCAATATTTATGAGATACGATGCGCCGTTGGGGATGGGAGACCACATACGCGTAGAGCGAGTTCATTGGCCGAGGCTGTGGCGGAACGGATGCCGCACTGGGTGTAATTACGCTACTCGTAAGAGGGAGGGAGAAATGAAATACCACAACATTTCAGTAGCGATAACTGTATTTGTATTTGGCTGCATGACCATAGGGTCGACACTGGCTCAGGAGTGCCAACCATACAGTAGTAATAGAGATTATTGTGGCCCTGAGGATAATCCCCGTGTTGCTGCTGTGATCCCAGACTTCCTGTTTGGAGACTTCCGCGGCTCTTGTGAGAGTCATGATTTTTGTTACTACAGTAGCGCACTTGAAATCGTGCAACAGATGGAACAATATCAAAGTATGTCGCTGCAGTCGGTTTCGCCAAGCTTAAGATCGACTTTCGCCAGCCAGATTGATTCTGCGAAGAGAAATTGTGATAACAATTTTTTGCGGCAACTACTAGATAGCTGTGGGAGAAATGGATATATGGGCAACGTTTGTGATGACGCTGCTATGATATATGTAGTTGCAGTTAAGAAGTCGAAATCGGGAGACAGGGCTTTCGAAGACGCAATGGACAAAGCGGCCATCTGTAGATAGTCGGATCATAATTGATGGCAGGCCGCTGAGTTCGCCTTAACATCCTTGTGGGTAGCCAGCATCATCAGTGAGAAGATCGCGCCGGTTGCAAGTGAGTTCACGGACGCGCCACGCGAGCACCTCTTCCCCTCTCAGACCAATCCCGAGGCTACTGATATACGGGAATGACGTCGCGCCTAATCGGGAGTTCAAGTGGGTGGTATTCTTTGTCATTCCCTTGCTGCTCACAGTTTTATCCGCGGTTAGGCGCTTGGATCGGGCTGGTTAGCTGCCGCAGTTCGCGACATTAACCCCGAGTGCTGCTGGTTCATGTGCTTGTTCTTCTCAGGCGAGAGGCGTAGCTAGTCGGTGGCAACGACGTTGAGTGACTGATGAGGGAACTGTAAAACTCATAAGCAACAAAATAATTGAGGGCCTAAATGTCTGTCCAAGAATATTTGTAAGCTCTACATACTATGATCTGAAACATGTTAGAGAAATAATCTGCTAATTTATTGAAGATCTAGGCTATAATCCAATTTTGTTGGAGGATGGGATAACAAATGCCAATCAGAAGAAGCGGCGGAGTTAGTCACCTAAAAAAACTCCTGTTTTT
>JADFFP010000227.1 GCA_022568115.1 Pseudomonadota bacterium
GCGCGGAAGATGATCTCGACCGCGCCCTTCGGCCCCATCACCGCGATCTCGGCCGAGGGCCAGGCGTAGTTGAGGTCGCCGCGCAAATGCTTGGAGGCCATCACGTCATAGGCGCCGCCGTAGGCCTTCCGGGTAATCACGGTGATCTTCGGCACCGTCGCCTCGGCAAAAGCGTACAACAGCTTGGCGCCGTTTTTGATAATGCCGCCATGTTCCTGGGCGGTGCCGGGCAGGAACCCCGGCACATCTACGAAAGTGAGGATCGGGATCGAAAAGGCGTCGCAAAACCTGACAAAGCGCGCGCCCTTCTTGGAGGAATTGATGTCCAGACAGCCGGCCAGCACCATCGGCTGGTTGGCCACCACCCCGACCGTGCGGCCGGCAACCCGGCCAAAGCCGGTGATGATGTTCCGGGCGTGTTTCGCCTGAATCTCGAAAAAATTACCCTCGTCGAGCACTTTCAGGATCACTTCGTGCATGTCGTAGGGCTTGCTGGGGCTGGTCGGAACCAATGTATCCAGCGACTTTTCCTCGCGCCCGGGCGGATCGGCGGTCTTGCGCACCGGCGGCTTTTCGCGGTTCGAGAGCGGCAGAAAATCATAAAGGCGCCTGATCTCGCTTAGCGCCTCGACGTCGTTTTTGAACGCCCCGTCGGCTACGCTGGATTTGGTGGTGTGGGTCTCAGCGCCCCCCAGCTCTTCCGCGCTGACCTCTTCTTGGGTTACGGTCTTGACCACCCCGGGCCCGGTGACGAACATGTAGGAGGTTTTCTCGACCATGAAAATAAAGTCGGTCATGGCCGGGGAATAGACCGCCCCGCCGGCGCACGGTCCCATGATAACGCTGATCTGCGGGATCACGCCACTGGCCAGAACGTTCCGCTGGAACACCTCGGCATAGCCGCCCAATGACGCCACCCCTTCCTGGATGCGCGCCCCGCCGCTGTCGTTGATGCCGATCAGAGGCACGCCGTTTTTGATCGCCATATCCATGATCTTGCAGATTTTTTCGGCATGGGTGGCCGACAGCGAGCCGCCGAAGACGGTAAAATCCTGGGAAAAGACATAGACCGGACGGCCGTTGATCTCGCCATGGCCGGTGACCACCCCGTCGCCCGGGACTTTATTCTTTTCCATGCCGAAATCGGTGCAGCGGTGCTCGACGAACATGTCGAACTCCTCGAACGAGCCCTCATCGACCAACAGATCGATGCGCTCGCGGGCGGTCAGCTTGCCGCGCTGGTGCTGGGTGGCGATCCGCGCCTTACCCCCGCCGAGCCTCGCCTGGCGGCGCTTTTTCTCTAATCTTTCCAGAATGTCCTTCATTGATCCCCCAGGTGTGGCCTTAAGGACTTTCAGGTATAGCGCCTCTTATTTGCTTTTGCCAGAGGGCGGGGCGCTTTTGAGCGCCGCGAGGAAACGGCCCGCCGCCAGCCACAAATCGCGCCTGGCGCCAAGGGTTTTCTGGTGTTCCCGATCGGCGCCCCATTTTCCGGTCTGGTAATCCTCGTCCGCCTGCGCGGCCTTCCAGATCTCGGCCGGGGTCCCCCGCCCCTGCCACAGCGCCAGCGCCAGGATCGCCGAGCCGCTGAGGGTGGTGGCGGTATGCAGCGCGGTCAGCCGATAAGGGTCCAGCAGGGACAGGAGGGCCTCGAGTTTGGCGAGGGTTTGCTGATCCTGCTTGATGGTCTCGACCCCGGTGGTGACCTTGAAGGCCAGCCCGAGGCTCTCCCTGGCCCAGGCGAGGTAAGGGTCCCAGGCTTCGCTCTCGATCCTGATCAGCTCTTCCGGCCCCCCGGCGCGGTAGCAAAGAAGATCGTGGCGGGCGAAATTCATGATCTCGCCGATAACCATGCCTTTATGCAATGCCGTGCGGTCGATGGCGGTATTGGCCAGCCGGGTCAGCGGCATGGCCTCAGGCTTGACGGTCTTTTTCTGCGCCCGCCATTCGCCCGCGACCGCCCGGGCCAGCGCTTCATTGGGCAGCGCCAGCGCCGCCCTGGCCGGGGTTTTGACCGGCTTGCCGTCAAGGCGCACCTGGTGACCCTGATCACCGCTGGTCACGCCGACCTGCTGGTAAAAGCGCTTCACGATTTTTTCTTAGGTTTAGGTTTTTTAACCGGCCCGGTGAATTTGTGGCGCTCGTGGCGGGCGAGCTTGCGGCGGCGGTGCCGGAACTTGACCGAGGAAGCGGTGGAGTTGTAAAAAACGTTGTAGGTGACAGTGCCCTCGGTGACCTTTTTTTCACGCGGGGGGGCGACCTCGCGCCCCAGCAGCCGGTTGCCGAAGCGGTGGTTCTGGTAGCAAAACACGAAAAACAGCGCCAGGATCACCGACAAAACAAGAATCCCGATAAAGTAGGTGTTGAGCTGGTTGGTCGAATAAGGGCTCAACGGCCGGACCGTATAAAGCCAGTCCTCGAAGGCATAGGCGAGGGAGGCTATCACCACCATCAGAGTGGCCAAGCCTAAGAAAATTTTCGGCTTGCCCGGTCCGGGCTCGATTTCAGGTGCTTTTACCATCGTTGTCCCGCGTCATATACCACCGCCGAACTTAAGCCAAGATGAATAGCTTCGATTGGTTAAATTTCAAACCCGGCGAACCGGTCCTCGATCCCGTCCGGGTCAAACCCCAGGGTCTCGAAGCTTTTCGCCATATGGACCGGCAGCGGGGCGGTAAAGCGCTTTACCCCGCCTTTGGGCCGGGGCAGGGAGAGCGCGCGCTCGACCGCCTCGGGCTCGACGACGCCACGGTTCCCGAGGCTCTGGCGGTCATGATGATCAGCATCGTGATCTGCTGCGCGCTCGCCGCCGCAAGCTACGTCACTGTCGAAAGGCCGGCGCGCAACTACCTCAACACCTCGTTCACCGAGACGCCGACCTCGATCAAGCGCGAGGGCCGGCCCTCGGTGAAAGTCCACCCCGACGACCTCGCCGCGCTGGGCCTCGGCGACGGCGCGCGAGTGCGGGTCGGTAACCGCCGCGCCGACATCGTCGTCCACGCCGAGGCCTTCGACGGCCTGC
>JADFFP010000228.1 GCA_022568115.1 Pseudomonadota bacterium
TGAAGCTTCCCAAGGCCAGCTCAGTCATCAGGACGGCATCGAGAGCGCCTGCTTCCTTATGAGTGAGATAGGTTCCAATGGCGAACAGGACAGCGGCCAACCCGACCAGGCTATGAAACGCCGCCACCAATTGCGGCATCGCCGTCATGGAAATCCTTTGCGAGATCATAAAGCCGATCCCCCCGCCGACAATAATGGCCCCGATAATCCACTGATACGAGACGATACCGGGCGACAGCACGGTCGCGGCAACCGCGATAATCATCCCGAGAATCCCGAACATATTGCCCTGGCGGGAGCTTTCCGGCGAGGACAGGCCGCGCAGCGCCATGATAAAGAGTATTGCCGAGACCAGGTAGGCGATCGCCGTGGCGTTGACTTGAAATTCTGACATTTCTGGCATCTCGCCGGCCCCTATTTCTTTTTCTTGTACATCGAGAGCATCCGGTGCGTCACCGCAAAGCCGCCGAAGATGTTAACCGCGGCCAAGCCGATGGCGATAATGCCGAGGATTTTCGAAAGCGCCGCCCCCTCCGGCCCGGCGGCGATCAGGGCGCCGACGATAATCACGGATGAGATCGCGTTGGTGACCGACATCAGGGGGGTGTGGAGCGCCGGGGTCACCGACCACACCACATAATAGCCGACAAAGATCGCCAGCACGAAGATCGACAGCTGCTGGATAAACGGGTTGGCGGCCAGAAGCACTATTTCCATCATTTATTTTCCCCCTTTGTAATCGGCGTGAACCAGCTTGCCGCCATGGCTTAAGGCCACGCTGGCGATAATCTCATCCTGCCAGTCGATCTTGAGCTTTTTGGTCTCCTCATCCACCAGCAGCGAGACGAAATTGAAAAGGTTTTTGGCGTACAGCGCCGAGGCATCGGCGGCCAGCCTGGAGGGCACGTTCAAATGCCCGACAATCCTGACTCCGGCCAACTCCACCACCTGGCCCGGTTTCGAGGCCTCGCAGTTGCCGCCCATCTCGACCGCCAGGTCGACAATCACCGAGCCCGGCTTCATGGTTCCGACCATCTCTTTGGTGATCAGCACCGGCGCCGGGCGGCCCGGGATCAGCGCGGTGGTAATCACGATATCCTGCTTCCGGATGGTCTCGGCGATCAGTTTCGCCTGTTTCTTCTGGTAGGTTTTGCTCATTTCCCGGGCGTAGCCGGCCGCGGTTTCAGCGTCCCTGGTTTCATCATCTTCGACCATCACGAATTTTGCTCCCAGGGATTCCACCTGCTCCTTGGCGGCGATCCGGACGTCGGTGGCGGAAACAATAGCGCCGAGGCGCCGGGCGGTGGCGATCGCCTGCAGGCCGGCAACCCCGGCCCCCATCACCATCACCTTGGCAGGGGCGACCGTGCCGGCGGCGGTCATCATCATCGGAAAAACGCGGCCGTATTCAGCAGCCGCATCGAGGACCGCCTTGTAGCCGGCGAGGTTTGACTGGCTGGACAGCACGTCCATGCCCTGAGCCCTGGAGATCCTCGGCATCAGCTCCATCGCGCAGGCTGTCACCCCGGCCTTGGCCAGCGCCTTGATGGTCTCCATCTCGGCATCGGGCTTCAAGATCGCCACCAGGATGGCGCCTTTGGGAAGGGCGCTGATCTCTGTCATCGCCGGCCCCTGGACCTTGAGCACGAGATCGGCGCCCCGGGCGGCGTCCTTTGCGGTTTTGGCGATTTTGGCGCCGGCCTCCTTAAAGGCCTGGTCAGGGATTGAAGATCCCACCCCAGCGCCGGTCTCTACCGCCACTTCAAAGCCCAGACCGATGAATTTCTTTACCGTTTCGGGGGTTGCCGCGACCCGGCGCTCACCATCGCGCCGTTCCTTGAATACTGCTATTTTCATGCCTCTCTCAAATGTCCTTCAAGCAAAAAAAGTAATGATAAAAATCAGGACCAGGCGAATCTCACCATCAACATCAGGAACACAAGAGTGGCGGCGATACTGAGGATAAAACAATAAATGATTTGCCGGAAATAGTTGTATTGCGCTTTCCTGCTGTCGCGGAATTCGGTTTTTGAATAGGTCGCCATGACATGACCTCCCTCGTTTCAGTCAGCACTTAAGTCAACTATTCAATGGCGGTAGACTAGCGGCTGTTTTTTTATTCCGCAACAGGTGATGTGCCCCTTTTTCGAAAAGAGTTTTGGAATTTGACATTTGCTTTTTCACAAACCAAACCCGGCGCTGAGAGGTTTGGATTTTAACTTCTGCTTTTCAATAAACAAAACGCAGTGCTCCATAAATAAATAGACAGACCGGTCTGTCTATTGCTTGATCAGTCTATGATTGTTTTTTAAAAATATCCCGTTTACATCTTCATCCGGACAGACCGGTCTGTCTGGTTTGTCGTTCACCATTGGGAAAAATGAAAAGGTAAAAGGATTTAGCCCTGCTTTGGCCTTTTTTTCTTGGCATTGCACGAGCGCAAACGTAAACAAGACCAACATGGCACCAGCGATTGGCATATGTGATTCCGGCTCCGGCGGCCTGACCGTGCTCGGCGCCTGTGGCAGGGCTTTGCCGGGCCAGGCTTTTGTTTACCTCGGCGACCACGCAAACGCACCCTACGGCGGCCGCCCGGAAGCGGAGATCCTGGAGCTTTCCATTCACCTGGTCGAGCAGCTGTTTGAAAAGGGCATCCGGCTGGCGCTGCTGGCCTGCAACACCTCCTCGGCGATTGCGCTCAGGCAAATCCAGGAACAATGGCTGCTAAAAAACTATCCCGGCCGCCGTGTTTTGGGGGTTCTGGTGCCGATGGTCGAGGCCCTGACCGGGCTCGACTGGGACCGCGACAATCCCGGCTTGAGCACCTATCCCAACAAAACTGTCGCCGTGTTCGCCACCGAGCGGACGGTCGATAGCGGCGCTTATGCGCACCAGGTTCGGCTCCGCGCCCCCGGCTTCCAGGTGGTCCAGCAGGCCTGCCCCGGGCTGGTCGCGGCGATCGAGGAGGACCGGGGTGAAGCAATTTTAAGCGATCTGGTTCAGGG
>JADFFP010000012.1 GCA_022568115.1 Pseudomonadota bacterium
ATCCGTACAACATTCCTTCTGAATCGATGCTCCCCACCCTGATGACCGGGGATTATATTTTCGTCTCGAAAATGGCCTACGGCTACAGCAAACACTCAACCCCCTATTTTTCCCTGGATCTTTTTGACGGGCGCATTCTGGAGGATGAGGTGAAGCGCGGGGATGTGGTTGTTTTCAAGCTGCCGCGCGACAATCAAACCGATTACATCAAACGGGTCATGGGCCTTCCCGGCGACCGGATGCAAATGCAGGGCGGGGTGCTTTACATCAATGGAGACGAGGTCAAAAAGGAACGCATCGAAGACTTTGTCTTTGAAGAATCGGCGAATATGAATTGCCTGCGCTATCCCAATTACCGCCACCCCCAGGCCCAGGGACCGGCCCAGTGCCGCTACCCGCAGTATCTTGAAACCCTGCCCAATGGGCTCAGTTACAATGTCCTGGACCTGGAACCGTTCGGGCTTTCTGACAACACCCGGGTTTATACCGTGCCCGAAGGACATTACTTCGCGATGGGGGATAATCGTGACAATTCCGCCGATTCACGCAAACCAACCTCACTCGGGGTCGGGTTTATCCCGGCCGAAAACCTAGTCGGCCGGGCAGTCATTATCTTTTATTCCAGCAATGGCAATGCGAAAATCTGGCAGGTCTGGAAATGGTTTGGAGCGGCACGCGGCGACCGGTTTTTGACCGGCCTTCAGGCTGAATGAGCACCCCTCGCAAAACCTCCAGCGCCATCGGGCGGCTGGAGAAAGCCCTTGGTCATTCCTTCCGGAATAAGGATTTATTGGTTCAGGCCCTGACCCATCCCAGCCTGGAAGGGGAGCCCAATTACCAGCGGCTGGAGTTTTTGGGCGACCGGATCATCGGCATGGTCGCCGCCGGCATGGTATTCAAAACTTTTCCCAAGGAACGCGAAGGAAAACTTTCCCGCCGTTTTTCCGCCCTGGTGCGATGCGAGACTTTGGCCCAGGTGGCCGGGGACATCGATCTGGCCGGGCATATCCGCATGACTGAAACCACCGTTCGCGCGGGCGGGCGTGAAAATCCTTCGATATTGTCCGACGTGGTCGAGGCGCTGGTCGGTGCGCTTTTCCTGGAGGCCGGCCTGACCGGGGCGGCAAGATTTGTCGAGGCTAACTGGGCCAAATTTCTGAACAACGGGAAGGCTCCCAAGGACCCGAAATCAGCGCTTCAGGAATGGGCGCAAGGGCGCGGGCGGCCGTTGCCCGAATACCAGGTGCTCAAAAGCGAGGGCCCGGACCATGCCCCGCGCTTTACCGTTTCGGTCAGCGTTGAGGGGGCGGGCTCAAAGACCTCTACCGGGTCCTCGAAACAGGAGGCCAGCGTCAAGGCCGCCGAAGCCCTGTTCGAGCAAATTCAAAAAGCGAAAAAACCGCTAACATGAACACCCCTGTCACCCGCGCCGGATTTGTCGCCCTGGTGGGCGCCCCCAATGCCGGCAAGTCGACGCTTCTGAACGCCCTGGTCGGGGCCAAGATCGCGATCGTCACCCACAAGGTCCAGACCACCCGGAACCGCATTTTAGGGATCACTATCCGCGGCGCTTCGCAGATCATTTTTATCGACACCCCGGGGATATTCAAAAAGCCCAGGCGCAGGCTGGAGCGGGCCATGGTGGATGCCGCCTGGAAGGGCATCAGCGGCGCCGACCTGACCGCCCTGATGGTTGATGCCAAGGCCGGAATTACCGGCCAGGCGCGCTATATTGCTGAGGCTCTGAAAAAACAGAAAGCCCGGGCGGTGCTGGTCCTCAACAAGGTCGACAAGGTTGCCCGGGACCAGCTGCTGGTGCAATCCGAGCAGCTCAACAAAATGGCCGAATTCGAGGAAACCTTCATGATCTCGGCGCTCAAGGGGGACGGGGTTTCGGATTTATTTGATTATCTCAGCAAGGCCGTTCCAAAAGGGCCGTGGCTATACCCGGAAGACCAGATGACCGATGTCTCGCTGCGCTTTCTGGCGAGCGAAATCACCCGCGAACAAATTTTTCTGAACCTTCACCAGGAACTGCCCTATGCGCTGGCGGTGGAGACCACCCGGTGGCAGGAACGCCGCGACGGCAGCGTTAGGATCGAACAGAACATCCTGTGCGACAAGGACGGCCACAAGGCCATGGTGATTGGCAAAAAGGGCGCCATGCTGAAGAAAATCGGCGCCGCCGCCAGAGAGGAAATGGGCCAGGTGTTTGACCGCAAGGTGCATCTTTTCCTGTTTGTCAAGGTCAGCAAGGACTGGCTGGAAAAGCCGTTTCACTACCGTGAAATCGGCCTCGATTTTCCCGGATAAAAAATGGAGTGGAGCGACCATGCGATTGTGCTGGCGGCCAGGAAACATGGCGAGGGCCATGCCGTCCTCGACGTCCTGAGCCAGCAAAAAGGGCGCGCCCGCGGGTATGTCAGGGGCGGTTCCAGCCGCCGCCAGCGCCCGACCCTCGAGCCGGGAAACCTGGTTGATGTCACCTGGCGCGGCCGGCTCGATGAACACCTCGGCACGTTCCGGGTGGAGATGATCAAAGCCACCGCCCCGGACCTGTTCCGCAAGCCCCCGCGGCTGGCGGCGCTGGATGCCCTGACCTCGCTGTTGGCCGCGATCCTGCCGGAACGGGAGGCGGTTCCTGAGATTTACAAGGAATGTCTGGTGTTTTTCACCATGCTGGGGGATGACGGCACCGCCGATACCAGTTGGGGGGCTGAGCTGGTGCGGCTCGAGGTTATGCTCCTCAAAACCCTCGGCTTCGGGCTTGACCTGAAAGCTTGCGCCGTCACCGGAGAGCTTGATAATCTTTGTTACGTTTCGCCAAAAACCGGGCGCGCGGTCAGCGCCGGGGCGGGGCAGGCTTATAAGGATAAGCTCTTGTCCCTGCCGGCCTTTTTGGCTGCTAATACCCCGGCCACGGCTGAAGATATCAGGGCCGGGTTGTTGTTGACCGGCCACTTTCTTGAGCGGCATTTGCTACTCCGGCCAAACCCCGCGGTGATGGAGGCCCGATCCCGCTTGGCCGGGTATTTTTCCTGAAAAAAGCTATATCTAGTGGCGTGATCTGAAATATCTGCTATATTCGGTATATGAGTACCACCGAAGTCCCCGAGGGTCAGGTTATCGACATTCCTTTCGCCAGCGCGCTTTCCGAGCGCTACCTGTCCTATGCGCTGTCGACCATCATGGCGCGGTCGCTGCCCGATGTCCGCGACGGCCTGAAGCCGGTTCACCGGCGGCTGTTGTATGCCATGCGGCTTCTTAAGCTGGACCCCGAGGCCGGCTTCAAGAAATGCGCCCGGGTGATCGGTGATGTGATCGGCAAGTACCACCCGCACGGCGACCAGTCGGTCTATGATGCGCTGGTGCGCCTGGCGCAGGATTTTGCCCTGCGCTTCCCGCTGATCGACGGCCAGGGGAACTTCGGCAACATCGATGGCGATAATGCCGCCGCCATGCGCTATACCGAAGCGCGCCTGACCAAGGTGGCGAAACTGCTGATGGACGGGCTGGAGGAAGAATCTGTCGATTTCCGGGAGACCTATGACGGCGAGGACCGGGAACCGGTGGTTTTCCCGGCCGGTTTTCCCAACCTGCTGGCCAATGGCGCCTCGGGTATCGCGGTCGGCATGGCGACCTCGATCCCGCCCCACAATGTCGCGGAGTTGTCCCAGGGCCTGCTGATGCTGGTCAATCTGAAACTGGGCAAACGCACCAACCTCTCTGACCGTCAGCTGGTGGAAAAAATCAAGGGGCCGGATTTCCCGACCGGCGGCATCGTGGTCGAGCCGTTTGACAATATCCTGAAAGCCTATGAGACCGGGCGCGGGTCGTTCCGCTTGAGGGCGCGCTGGGAAAAAGAAGACCTCGGGCGCGGCAATTACCAGATCGCGGTAATTGAGATTCCCTACCAGGTGCAGAAATCCAGGCTGATCGAGAGGATCGCCGACCTGATCAACGACAAAAAACTCCCGGTGCTGGCCAATGTCCAGGACGAATCGGCCGAGGAAGTGCGCATTGTGCTGGCGCCGAGGTCCCGCAATGTCGAGGCCGAAGCGCTGATGGAAACCCTGTTCCGCCTGACCGAACTGGAGGTGCGCATCCCGCTCAACCTCAATGTTCTCGATAAAAACCGCAAGCCCGGGGTCATGAGCCTGCGCGAGGCGATGGAAGCTTACCTGGAGCACCGCTTTGAGGTGCTGGAGCGGCGCAGCCACTTCCAGCTCGATAAGGTCATCCGGCGCGCCGAGGTGCTGGACGGCTACCTGGTCGTCTATCTCAACCTCGACGAGGTGATCCGCATCGTCCGTGAGGAGGATGACCCCAAGCTCTCGCTGATGGAAACCTTTAAGCTGACCGAGGTTCAGGCCGACGCGATCCTCAACATGCGGCTCAGGTCGTTGCGTAAACTCGAGGAACTGGAACTGCGGCGCGAGTACACCGCGCTCGGCCATGAACGCGAGGCGCTCGAGGACCTGCTGGAGCATGAAGAGCGCAAATGGGAGGAAATCTCCGAAGATCTGGAATACCTTACGGAAGAGTTTGGCCCGGACACCGATTTGGGCCGGCGCCGGACCACCTTTACCGATGCCCCCGCCGCTGAGGTTATCCCGTTTGAAAAGATGGTGGAAAAGGAACCAATCACGGTTATCTGTTCGAAAATGGGCTGGGTCCGCGCCATCAAGGGCCATGCCGGGGCCGCCGCCGGGCTCAAGTTCAAGGAAGGCGATCAGGGGCGCTTTTTGTTCCCGGCCTATACCACCGACAAGCTGCTGATTTTTGCCTCGGGCGGCAGGTTTTATACCATCACCGGCGACAAGCTGCCAAGCGGCCGCGGCCATGGCGAGCCGCTGCGCCTGATGATCGATCTGGAGGCAGGGGAGGAGATCGTCGCCTTTTTCGCTTATGCAAAGGGCGCCAGGATGCTGATCGCGTCCAGCGCCGGCAAGGGCTTTATCGCCGCTATGGACGGCCTGATCGCCCAGACCCGCAGCGGCAAACAGGTCATGAACGTCAAGGACCAGGTCAAGGCCAGGGTCTGCGTGCCGGCCACCGGCGATCACGTGGCGGTGCTGGGCGAAAACCGGAAACTGCTGCTGTTCCCGACCTCTGAGGTCTCGGAGCTGAGCCGCGGCCAGGGGGTTATGCTCCAGAAATATACCAAGGGCGGCCTGGCGGATGTCAAGACCTTCAACCTCGAGGACGGCCTGACCTGGACCATGGGCGGCAAGGAAGGCCGCAAGCGCACCGAACACGGCCTCGATTTCTGGCTCGGCAAACGCGCCCAGGCCGGCAAACTGGTCCCCAAGGGCTTCCCGGCCCGCAAAAGTTTTGATTAATCCACCTTGATTAAATACCTGGATTAACCACCCCCTCACTCCACCCCTCTCTTCATTATCGCTCACGCCAAATGACCTCCGGTCATTGCTCTAGCTAAGGGCGGCGGACGACCGCCGCGCCAACGATTGTTGACGTTAAGTATTTTTCCAACCCCCTCACCCCACCCCTCTCCCACGGAGGGGAGAGGGAGTTAAAGTCAGGGCGTACCTCTATTTCCCTCTCCCTTGCGAAGTCCGCCATAGCCTTCGGCGACGGCGGAATGGGAGAGGGTAGGGTGAGGGTGAATTATTATTTGTCACCCCCGCGGAGGCGGGGGTCTGGTCATGTTTCCGCAAGTTCTATTGGCAGCCCATAAGCCCTCCATCAGGCTTGCCGGATACCGGCCTGAAGCCGGTATGACAGTTAATCTTCACCTACCCAAATACCACCTCCGGCAGCCAGGTGGCGAGGGCTGGGAAGACCGCCAGCAGGATGAGCGCCAGAACCTGGATGGCGATAAAGGGAATGACGCCCTTGTAGATGTGGGAGGTCTTGACCTCCGGCGGCGCGACCCCGCGCAGGTAAAAAAGCGCGAAGCCGAACGGCGGGGTGAGAAAGCTGGTCTGCAAATTGACCGCGATCATCACCCCCAACCACAGCGGGTCGACCCCCATGATCATCAGCACCGGTGCGACGATTGGCACCACCACGAAGATGATTTCGATAAAATCCAGGAAAAAGCCCAGGATGAACATCACCACCATCACCAAGATCATGGCCACGATCACGCCGCCCGGCAGGCCGGTCAGGAAACTTTCAATGTAGCCGTCGCCGCCGAACGCCCGGAACACCAGCGAGAACATCGCCGCCGCCAGCAGGATGGTGAAAATCATCGTCGAGGTCTTGAGGGTCGCGGTCATCACCTCCCGCAAGACCCCGGTTTTGTGGGCCGAGATCAGGCTTTCCGCAAAGCCCCAGGAGAACAGGGCCAGGAACAGCCAACCGGCGTAAGCCGGAAAGACCCCCGCCCCCGCCTGTATCAGCAAGCCGACCAGCCCGGCCGCCGACAGGGTAATGCGCTTCCATTTGTCCGGGGCCAGTTTCAGGCCGCCCAGCAGGATCGCGCCGACCGCCCCGACCGAAGCGGCCTCGGTCGGGGTGGCGATGCCGGCCAGGATTGAGCCGAGCACCGCCACGATCAGGGCGATCGGGACCACCAGCGCCCGGAACAACCTCAACATAAATTTGCCGTCGATAATCTGGTCCGCACCGCGCGCCATGGCGGGCGAGCTTTCGGGGCGCAACAGCGCCATCCCCGCCTGGTAGAGAATGTACAGGAGAACCAGCCCGAGGCCGGGAATGAAGGCGCCGGCGAACAGGTCGCCGACGGTCACCGTATCGGGCGAGAAAATCCCCATCTCGCGCTGCGCCACCTGGTAGGAGGAGGACAAAACATCGCCCAGCAGGACCAGCACGATCGAAGGCGGGATGATCTGGCCCAGGGTGCCGACGGCGGCGATCGAGCCCGCCGCCAGCGCCGGGTCATAACCCCGCTTCAACATGGTGGGGAGGCTCAAGAGCCCCATCGTCACCACGGTCGCGCCGACAATCCCGGTCGAGGCCGCCAGCAGCGCGCCGACAATCGTAATCGAAATGCCCAGGCCGCCGCGCAGCCCCCCGAACAGGGCCGCCATCGTCTCCAGCAAATCCTCTGCAACTTTGGATTTTTCCAGCATCACCCCCATCGCGATAAACAGCGGCACCGCCAGCAAAACCTCGTTGGTCATGATGCCGTAAATCCGCTCGGTCAGCAGCGAAATGGTTCCAAAATCAAGGGCGCCGACCGGAACCCCGCTGACATTCTGGATCACCAGCCCCAAAAAGGCGAAAAAGAGCGCGGTCCCGGCCAGGGTGAAAGCGACCGGATAGCCCCTTATCAAAAGAAAGCCGAGGCTGATCACCATCAGGACAAACAATATCAACGAAATGTCCATCGCCTATCCCTTTTCCCGCCACGCCGCCCAGGAGCGCACGGCCAGGGAAATGCCCTGGATGCTGAGGCTGAAGGCGAACAGCAAAATAAACGATTTCAGGATATAGACGATCGGTAGCCCCGAGGTCTCAAACGAAGCCTCGAGATTCCTCCAGCTGGTAAAAACATACGGGATGGCGATAACCCAGACGAAAACCAGGAAAGGAAAGAGCAAAAACAGCGTGCCAGCGAGATTGATTTTCGCTTTTTTCCGCTCCGGCGCATCGCGGTAAAAAACATCGACCCGGACGTGAGCGTCCTTCAAAAGGGTATAGCCGGCCGCGCCCAGGAACATCAGGCTGTTGATGTAAAGCAAGCTCTCCTGCAGCTTGATTGAACCAACATGAAAAACCCCCGACATGATCACCAGCGCGAACTGGACCAGCACCAGGACGATGACCAGCGGGCCAAGCGCCTTGCCGAGCGCCTCGTTGAGGGCATCCAGCCGGTCCGCGATCTTCATTAATGCCTGCATCAAGATTATTTTTCGCCCAGCATGCGGGCCCGCCTAAAGGCCCGCTCGGACACCTCGCCATAGAAGCTTTGCCGCTCAAGACTGGCTTTGAAGCTGTTATAAACCCGGCCGGTGAGGTCGTCCTCGGCGGCGGTTTCCTCCAGGACCTGGCGGGAAATTTTAAGCATCTCACGCAAAATATCATCGCTAAAGCGTCTCAGCTTGACGCCATGCTTACCCACCAGAAGATCAAGCGCGCGGGCGTTCATGGCGTTAAACTCGGCCCACATGTAGCTGTTTTCCGATTCCGCGGCAGTGCGGATAACGGCCTGCTCCCATTCATCCATATCGTTCCACAGGTCGAGATTCAGCCCCAGGCTTAAAACCGTGCCCGGTTCGTGGATGCCGGGGAAATAATAATAGCTGGCGATGGTGTGAAACCCGAACGCCATGTCATTCCACGGGCCGATCCATTCCGCGGCGTCGATATTGCCCTGGCTGAGAGCCAGGAAAATCTCGCCGCCCGGTTTGGTCACCGGGATCGCGCCCAGGCGCCGGAACACCTCACCGCCCAGCCCGGGAATGCGAATCCGCAAGCCCTGCAAGTCCTCCAGGGTATTAATTTCCTTCCGGAACCAGCCGCCCGCCTGGCAGCCGGAGTTGCCGCACATCATCGGCTTGATATTGAAGCGCCCGGACAGTTCGTCCCACAGCTGCTGCCCGCCGTCATGGTGGATCCAGGCATTGATCTCGGTGGCCGTCATGCCGAACGGGACCGCCGCGAAAAAATTAAAAGCCCTGGATCTGCCCTGCCAGTAGTATTCGGCCCCGTGGTACATGTCCGCCTTGCCGCCAGAGACCGCATCAAAAGCGCTGAGCGCCGGCACCAGCTCACCGGCGGCATAAACATGGATATTGATGGCCCGCTCGCTCAGCTCTCCGACCCGCCGGGCGAAACGCTCAGCCCCGGTGCCGATGCCGGGGAAGTTCTTGGGCCAGGTCGTGACCATCTTGAGGTTACGTTGTTGTTTCGGAACGGGTCCATCGCCCGAGGCCGGTTCACTGCCCTGGCCACAGCCAGCCAGCAGCGCCGCCGCGCCCATCCCCGCGGCCTTGAGGATGGTGCGGCGGCCAACCGGATGGCCCTGTTTGTTTTTTTTCTTAAGCATGGATTTCCCTGAATTCAGTGTTTTGGAAAATTGACCCAGTCATCATCGCTCAAAAATTCCAGCGGCTGGAAACGGGCCTTGTAAGCCATGGTTTTGCTGTCCTTGACCCAATAGCCAAGGTAAAGGTAGCTAAGCCCGGCGGCCCGGGCTTTTTGAATGTGGTCGAGGATAATAAACGTGCCCAGTCCGGAAGCGGCCCGGTCAGTTTTGAAAAAACTGTAAACCAGCGACAGGCCATCCGACATGATATCGGTCAGGGCGACCCCGGCCAGGCTGCCGCTCCGGTGTTTGGCGCCCTCTGGCCCCATCTCCCGGTATTCGATCAGGCGGGTCATGACCGGGCTGCTCTCGACCATTTCCGAAAATTCAAATTCATCCATTTCGGCCATGTCCCCGCCGGCATGGCGGGCCGTAAGATAAGATTTCAACAAATTAAACTGCTCAAAACTGGCATAAGGGACCTGGTCTTCCACGGCCAGATGGTGGAATTTTCTTACCGTTCGCGCCATTGTTTTGCTGGGCTTAAAATCCTGGACCCGGACGCGCACGGAAATGCATTTTTTGCAATCCTCGCAGGCCGGGCGGTAAACGATATTCTGGGACCTTCTAAATCCCATGTGGCTGAGTGCTTCATGGCGCCTGGCCGGGTCGGGCCCGGACAGGGCGGTAAAGACCTTGCGCTCCATTTTACCCTTCAGGTAAGGGCAAGGGGTTGGGGCGGTGATATAGAATTTTGGAAGTTTCAGACTTTGATCGTTCATGTTTTATAAAACCCCATGCCGTTTAAACCAGATTATAATACCAGGAAGCGAACACTGTAAACGTCCCCCACATAAGAAAAATCAGGAGTGTCCCGACCCGGGCGAAATCGCTGAAACGGTAATGGCCCGTCGCCATCACCAGCAAATTTGTCTGATAACCTATCGGCGAGGCGAAAGAACAATTCGCCGCCAGCACCACCGCAATGACGAAGATCTTGGGATCCGCCCCGACCCCGGCCGCCAGCGATATGGCGATCGGGGTAAACAGCACCGCGGTGGCGTTGTTGGAAAGAACATTGGTGATGATGGCGACCAGCAGGAAAAACGCCGACAGGGTGACCAGCGCGCCTCGCCCCTCGGTCAGGATGACCAGCTGGTGGGCCAGGAATTCCGCCCCGCCGGTGGCTGAAAGGGCCGCCCCCATTGCCAGCGCCGCACCAATCAGCAGGACAATCCTGCGGTCCACCGCGCGCCCGGCCTGGCGTATGTTCAAACAGCCCCCGCCAATCATGAAGGAAACTCCAATCAGGGCGGCCACCACAATCGGCACCGCCCCGAGCGCCGCCAGCGCCACCACCCCGGTGAAAATGCCAATCGCCATTTTGGAATGATGGGCCAGCGGCAAATCCTCGGTCGACCATTCCAGCAGCACCACGTCCTTGTTGGCTCTCAAGGCCATGATGTCATCGGGCAGACCCATGATCAGCAACACGTCTCCGGATTCCAGCCGGGTGCTGTGGAGGTCCGCTCTCAGCATGCGTGAGCGCCGCTGGATGCCGAGGACGATGCAATTTGTCAGGTTGTGAAACCCGGCCTGCTTCAAGGTTCGCCCGAACATTTTTGATGCCGGCGCAATCATCGCCTCCGCCAGCATCTGCCCGGCCCGGGCGGTTCCGGGCGCCTCGGCCCTCTCAGCCGGGCTTTCTTCGACAATGCCACGCAACAATTCGGGCGATTTCTTCAAGACGCTGGTCAGGGCCTTGCGGGTTCCGGCAATCACCAGGATATCGCCCGGCTTCAGGGTGATATCCTCGTACGGGGGCAGGTATGAGGTTTCACCCCGCTGGACCATGCGGATGGTCAGGTCTTTTAAATCGGGAAACATCCCGGCCCGGGTTTTCATCCCGGCCAGGAAACCGCCCGGCATCACCTCGGCCTGGACCAGAAACTGTTTGCCGCCCTCGAGGATATAGCTTCCGGCCAGGCTGGAGCGGTCTTTCAGCAGCCGTGGGGCGGCGAAAATGATGTAGATAAAACCAACCCCGGCCAGTACCGCCCCGGGAACGGTAAAATCAAAAAATCCCAAACCGGTGCCGGTGGCGCTCTCGAGAGCGCCCGAGACCAGCGCCTCGGCGTTCTCGGCCATCGAGCGATCGGACACGCGATCGATCCGCGCCGGGTCGATTCCGCCGAGTCGCAAGTCGTGCTGAAGGCACAACCACGGGGTGGGCACCTCGCTGACGGCGCCTATCTTCATATTCAAGAGGTCTTCGAGCCGGAATTCCGGCCGGGGCTCGCGCCCGACCAGGAAGAACGGATCGCGCGCCACCACCTCGCAGAAGATCACGAGGCCGCAATCCGGGTCGCGGTCGTAGGCGCGCATCACCCGCATGGGCCCGCCCCAGGTCACTTCCCCCTCGCCGGCGAGAAGGGCGTTCGGCGTCTCCGCCGGGTCGGGGGAAGCCGTGAGGTTCACCTCCACCCCCTCCGCCG
>JADFFP010000229.1 GCA_022568115.1 Pseudomonadota bacterium
GGCCGCATGATACTCTTTTCTTAGAGATAACTTGTCCAATGTGCGGTATACATCAGCAACTGTCTTTACTCCAATCATCTCACGCAGCTTCTTTGGATCCTGCGTAACACTCATAGCCTTTAAAAGTAGTTGTTGTTGTATTGTGTTCTGTCTATACTTTTCGTTATAATCACCCTCTAAGAACACGACGGGCTTGTATTTTTTTACCTCTGACATAATTTTCATTTAGGGCGACATATGGAAGTATCCTTGGTGTAAACTTAAACAGATACGTATCGCCATGTTCATCATTATATGAATAAATATAATTTATAATATAGTCTGTAAATCTAGTTAACGACATTTCCTTGCTCTCCCCAATAGATAATAGGTCCAATCGTTCGTCCATTTTATATACAAGCATCAAACACTCAAAGTTCATATACTTGTATGGATATTCATATTTATTTTTAAATGGGTTAGACATATCAAAGTCTGGGAAAAAATCTTCTAGATATGTCGCAACCTTGTTATAAAGAACATCCTTACTAAATACTTTGTTATCGTAACCAACATAGTGTCTCATGAACACCCCCCAAGCACCGTCTGCTTCTCTTCCGTTTGCATAGAATCTCTTTCTCCGCTTTCCATCGTAGCAAAACTTTCAGGTCAGAAACTTTCCGTCACGGAGGCCGGGAAAGCGGTCAAGGCCAACCTTCAGGGCCGCACCTAAAGGGAGGGCGCTGACATGGATTTCGCTAGCTTGTTTGCCGATCCCGCCTTCTGGGTGGCTTTGGCTTTTGTCATCTTTGCCGGTCTTTTGATCTGGAAAAAAATTCCCTCGAAGGTCGCTAAAACCCTGGATGAGCGTGCTGATAAGATCAGGGCCCAACTGGAAGAAGCGCGGGCGCTTAAGGAAGAGGCGCAAAGTCTGCTGGCCCAATACCAGAGGAAGCACCGCGACGCCAGAAAAGAGGCTGAAGCGATGATCAAGCTGGCTCTGGAAGAGGCGGATCTTTTTGCCAAAGAAGCGGAGAAAAACCTGGAAGCTTCTTTCGCCCGGCAATTGAAGGCAACCGAGGACAAAATTTCCCAGGCCGAGCTGGAAGCGGTCAAAAAAGTCAGAATCGCTGCCGCCGAGGCTGCGGTGAATGCTGCTTCCGCGGTTCTTAAAACCCAGCTTAAAGCCGGCAAGCATGACAAGCTGGTCGATGAAGCGATCAAGGATCTCGACAAGCGCCTGAACTGACAGGTGTTTTTTTGCCAATTTCCGTTTAGGATTTACGCCAGCGCAGCACCGGATTACGGGCGGCTGCCGTTTCATCCAGACGTTTCATGGGCGCCAGGTGCGGCGCCTTGGTGAAACGTTCCACATCCCCCTCTTTGGCCGCCTTAGCAAGATCACGAAGAGCGGCGATAAACTGGTCCAGGGTACGCTTGCTTTCGGTTTCGGTCGGCTCGATCAGGATGGCGCCGTGAACCACCAGAGGAAAATACATGGTCATCGGGTGGAAGCCCTCATCAATCATAGCCTTGGCGAAATCCAGCGTCTCGACCCCTGTTCCCTTGAGGAACCGGTCGTCAAACAGGGCTTCATGCATGCACGGGCCGTCAAAGCTGGGGGTCATGACGTCTTTCAGGTGCTCAAGGACATAATTGGCGTTTAGGACCGCATCCTCGGCGACTTGCCTCAGGCCGTCCTCGCCGTGGCTCATGATGTAGCTGAGCGCGCGAATGTACATGCCCATCTGGCCATGGAACGCGGTCAGGCGGCCGAACGCCTTGTCGGTTCCATCGAGCGCTTCTTTCAGGGAAAGCTTTTCACCATCCGCCACCAGGTACGGGACTGGAACGAACGGCGCCAGCGCCTTTGAGAACACCACCGGGCCGGACCCCGGTCCGCCGCCGCCATGGGGGGTGGAAAAGGTCTTGTGCAGATTGATGTGCATGGCATCGATGCCCAGATCGCCGGGGCGGATCTTGCCGACAATGGCGTTGAAGTTTGCCCCATCACAATAAAAGTATGCGCCAATTTTATGAACCGCATCGGCAATTTTGATAATATCGCTTTCAAACAGCCCACAGGTGTTGGGGTTGGTCAGCATGATGGCGGCGATTGTCTCCCCCATTTCATTCAGTTCCCGCAAAAACGCATCCAGGTCCACTCTGCCCTTGTCGTTGACGGGGATCGATTTAACCTTGTAGCCGCACAAAGCAGCGGTTGCCGGGTTGGTGCCGTGGGCCGATTCGGGAATCAGGACAAATTCCCGGGCGTTGCCCGCATCTTCCAGGGCGGCGCGGATCGCCATCAGGCCGCACAGCTCGCCGTTCGCCCCGGCTTTGGGGGAGAGAGCCACCGCCGGCATCCCGGTCAGGCCGATCAACCAATCGGCCAGTTCGCTCATAACGCCAAGCGACCCCTGGACCGTGGAGAACGGCTGCAGGGGGTGAACATCCGACAGTCCCGGAATACGCGCCATTTTTTCATTGAGGCGCGGGTTATGTTTCATGGTGCATGAGCCGAGCGGGAATATGCCCATATCGATAGCGAAGTTTTTCCGGGAGAGACGGGTGAAGTGGCGCATGGTCTCGGGCTCGGACAGCCCCGGTGTCCCGATCGGCCCGCTCCGCTCCAGTCCTCCAAGAGCGTTTTCAAAATCTTCAATCTCGGGAATTTCGACCCCGGTGCGCTCCAGGTTGCCGATCTCGAACAGCAGCGGCTCATTGATATCGAGGCCCCGGTTGCCGGTATAGGTGCTCATTTCAACACCTCCTTCAGGCCTTTACCCAAGGCTTTGAAATCGCTCTTTTCATTCAGTTCGGTGGCCGCCAGAATCAGGATGTTGTCGACATTATCCACACCCGGATAAATACGGCTGGCCGGAACCCCGCCCAGGATCCCTATTTCTGCCAGGCGCTCGACCGCGGCGGCGGCGGGAATCGGAAGTTTTACCGATATCTCTTTTAAAAAAGCTTTGTTCAGAACTTCGATACCGGTAATACCTTTCAGCGTATCGCGC
>JADFFP010000013.1 GCA_022568115.1 Pseudomonadota bacterium
CCCACTGGGCCTTGCTCATGATGTACAGGTCCCCGGCGGTCCGGGAGAACAAGCGCAGCCCATCCAGGTAGGGGCCCTCGAAGTTGAAGGAAACCTGGTGGTCGGCAATGGCCACGGCGTCGGCGGTGCGCTCGGGTGCAGACGAGCAGGCGCGGCTCGAATATCATCGCCTGGGGCTGGATAGCATTACCGACCAGGAGGATATCCTGGCGCTTGGCGGCCGGCTTTTGAAAGATGCGACCCTTGAGGCATCCGGCAAACGGCGCCGCACCCTGGCCAAACGGGCGGCGGATAAATATGCCCAGGCCTATCAGCGGACCGGGGGCTATTATTCCGCCATAAACCGGGCCACGCTCTCTCTCCTTGCAGGAGACAAAAAACAAGCCATAACTTTGGCTAAGGAAATTCTCGCCAGTCTTTCAAAAAAACACAAGGACCGGCGGGGAGAAACCGGGTATTACCTGGCAGCGACGCGGGCTGAGGCCCATTTGCTGCTGGGAAACCAAATCAAGGCCGAGGAGGCCTTCGCCACCGCCATTACCCTTGATCCCGGCAACCTTGCCGCCCGGGCTACAACGCTGCACCAGCTCGGGGTTATTTTGGGTGAACTTGAACAAGACAAAGAATGGCTTGATTCCTACCGGCCCCCAAAAGTGGCGCACTTTGCCGGTCATATGTTTGCTATTGGCCACGAAGATGGAGCATTTGATAACCAAACCATCGGCCAAATGCGCCGGCAAATCGATGCAGGCCTGGAAAAACAAGGGATTGGGTTTGGTTACGGCGCCCTTGCCGCCGGCTCGGATATTTTGATCGCAGAGAGCCTGCTTGCCAGGGATGGTGAGCTGCACCTGGTTTTGCCAGTTCCTGAGGAGGCCTTTGTCCGAACTTCGGTCGCCCCATACGGGGACGCCTGGATCAAGCGTTTTGAAACGTGCCGGGCGAAAGCAACCTCCGTTCATTTCGCCACGGATAACCTGGATTATCTGGACCATTCCGTTATTTCCTTTGCCAACCAGATTGCCATGGGGCTTTCGGTTCTAAAGGCAAGCGCACTGGCGACGGAGGCGGTTCAGTTCCTGGTCTGGGACGGCCGGAAGGATCGCACCAACGGAACTTCTCACGGGGCGAACCTTTGGCGGGAAACAGGACGAAAACAGCTCAGCTTGCCGTTTCCCGGGTCCGCCCGGGCGAAAACATCCAAGCCATCTGGTTCGCGTATTGCCAGCAAAAATGTCAAAGAGCGCCGACTGATGGCGATGCTATTTGCGGACGTCAGGGGTTATGGAACATTGAGTGAAGGGCAAATTCCCGTCTTTATTGATTCCGTTCTATCCCGCCTTGCTGCCTGCTGTGAGGAAATGAAACCCGCTCCCGCTTTTCGCAACACATGGGGGGATGGATTATTCCTGGCATTTGAAGATATAGCGGTTGCTGCCCGCATGGCCGTCAGGCTTCAGCAATCCTTCAGGGTGATTGATTTGAAAAAGCTGAAACTGCCGGGACATTTGACTTTAAGAATCGGCGGCCACTACGGTCCGGTATATGAAGGGAAAGACCCCCACCTGAAGCAGGCAAACATTTTTGGAACCGAAATCACCTTTGCCGCACGCATCGAGCCCGCCACCCCCCCCGGTTCAATTTTTGTCAGCGAACATTTCGCCAGTATTCTTGCCGCTTCACACGCTGACCATTTTCATTGCGATTATGTCGGGCAGAATTCTTTGACCAAGGACGGACCCAAGGTCCCCTTGTTCAGCCTAAGGGCCAGGGAAGAAAAGAAAGAGTAGGGGGGATATTTTGCGTTTGACAAACTTCAGCTGATCAAACCACTCAACTTTCTTGGGGTAATAATAATCAAAGCTTTGCCCTCACGGATTATCAGCCCTCTTTTTTCCAGGTCATTGATCGCGCGGGAGACAGTTTCCCGCGTTGAATTAACCCGCCCGGCAAAAACCGAGAGCACCGGGGCCGGGCTTATTATCCGCTTTTCGCCGCCCACCTCTTCATATGGCTTTGATAGGCGCAGCAACTCGGCATATATTCGTCCTGGCGCCGAAAGAGCTGATAATTCAAACATTCGCCGCGTTGTAGAACGCATCCGTTGAACCAGAATTTTAGATACTGCAAGCCCAATGGAGCCGTGCCGTTTCATCAAACCCAGGAATTTTTTGGCCGGAAAAATGGCAACTGTTACATCCGTTACCGCAATAATATTTGAGGTACGCTCAAATCCCCCTAAAGCGGCCATTTCCCCGAAAATCTCACCGGGGCCAAAATCATCCAGCCAAATTTCATGCCCTTCGGCGGAAAGCACAATGGCTCTTACTTTTCCCTCTAGAAGAAGAAAAACCTCATTGTCTTCTTCCTCTTCGGCAAGCAAGGTTGCACCGTTATCAAAACGCCTTAAGGAACAAGATGCTTTCACGGCCGCTAAAACGTCTTTATCGTTTCCAAAGAACAGAGAAAGAGGATCAGGTTCCATGCTCAGTTTTAGTTCCTATAATTCAGACAAGGGATTTCAACCCTCAGTATGTGTAAGAGTCAAATGGTTATCAAGTTTTCTGATTTTTTATCAGTGAGTCCCTAGTTAAAAATTTACTGCTTGAGGAAAATTTAAGTTTTTGTTGGGGTAACAATCGGGGTGTAAATTTTGCTATTTTCAATAGGGAAGTGAGGTATTCAATTCCTTTTCCAAGGCACCAGGTTTTCTAAAAACAATATATTCAGGCAATTCCATTCTTTTTGTAAATTGGACCTTCAAGTCAAAACCACAATCTTGCCGCCAGCCTGATTGTCTTCCATGCATTGGTGAGCCTCAACCATTTTGTCGAAGGAGAACTGTTTGCCAATCGTTACCTGTGTTCGGCCCGCCTCAATATCTTCAATGAACGATTGCAGGGGTGTATTCATAAAATCGTCGGCGCCCCCGGAATAACTGGTTAGATAGGTTGCGGTAGGGATCGCCCCCATCGGGCTGAAATTTTCCAGTTTCCACTTGTTCCCAACCATACCGGTCATGCAAATAATTCCGAGCTCACCTGCGGCCTGAATAGAATCCAGCAAGGTCGTGGTGCCAACCAGTTCCAGTACCTTGTTAACCCCTCCCGGATATAGCTGATGTACCTCCTCTGTAATCGAACCAGTTTCAATAAAGACATGATCTGCACCATTCTTGAGCAGCATTTCTTTCCGGTCAGAACGCCGGGTAGTAGCAATCACAGTGGCGCCTTGTTTTTTGGCCAGCACAGCCGCTGCCAAACCGACCGATGTGGTGCCGCCACGAATGAGCAGGATTTCTCCCGATTTCAATTGCAGTGATTTATTCAGTGAGCCCCAGGCAGTCTGCAGCATTTCCGGCAAGGCGCCTAAAATACTCCAGTCCAGTGATGTTTTGATCAGCATGACCTGGGCCGCCGGGACGCAAGTGTATTGGGCGTAACTGCCATCAAACTGGCGGCCCATACCGCCCATGGCGGTAACAACGATTTGCCCAGGCTTAAGCCGACCGCTTGGATCATGCTCAACAATGCCGGCCGCTTCAATCCCCGGAACGCGGGGAAATTTCACGTTAGGGGAATGGCCCTGGCGAGTGAAAAGTTCGGACCGGTTCAGGCCAAAGGCTTTTACCTTGATCAGTACCCAGCCTTGCCCGGGCTTGGGTATCGGCACTTCCTCGATTTTAAGGACTTCCGGCGGCCCGGGTTTCCGTAACACCACTGCTTTCATCCCGGACATACCTTAATCTCCTTTTAAACTCCCCTGCGGTGGGGCCGGGCGTAGTCAATTCCGGGGCCTTTTGGCACCACCTGGGTTGGATTGATGGTTATTTGGCTGACATAGTAATGGCGCTTGATGTGATCAAAATTCACGGTCTCTCTTACCCCGGGAACCTGATAAAGCTCGCGCAGATATTCTGACAAGTTGGGATAATCCTCGATGCGTTTCAGATTGGTCTTGAAATGACCGTGATATACCGCATCAAACCTGATCAGGGTGGTAAACAACCGCCAATCCGCTTCGGTCAGAGTATCGCCCACCAGGAAGCGTTGTTTCCCTAACGTGTCATCAAGTTTTCCAAGGGCTTCAAACAAAGCGTCAAAGGCGCTCTCATAAGCTTCCTGGGTGGTGGCAAAACCGGCCCGGTAAACACCGTTGTTGATGTTGTTATAAACCCTATCATTAATCTTATCGATCTCATCCTGAAGTGCCCCGGGGTAATAATCATCCTTATTTCCGGTCAGCTCATTGAAGGAGGAATTGAACATGCGGATAACCTCGGACGACTCGTTGTTAATAATCCGGCTGGTCTTTTTGTCCCACAAAACCGGCACGGTAACGCGCCCCGAATAATTGGGATCGGATTTGGTATAAAGTTGGTGATGATACTTAACGCCATTTACCGAATCCGCGATGACACCGGAATAGTCCTTATATTCCCAGCCATTTTCCAGCATGTCGGGATGTACCACCGAAAGCCCGATCAGATCTTCCAAACCCTTCAGCTTCCTGAAAATAATCGTCCGGTGCGCCCACGGACAGGCAAGGGAAACATAAAGGTGGTAGCGTCCGGCTTCTGCTTTAAAGCCGCCTTTCCCGCTCGGCCCGGGGCCGCCATCCGGGGTTATCCAGTTGCGAAACTGGGCATCTTCACGGATAAACTCTCCTTTGGAGGTTTTGGTATCGTACCACTTGTCATGCCATTTGCCTTTGACCAGAAGTCCCATCTTAAAACTCCTTTCCGATCAGGCGGTCGAGTGAATACCTGCCGCCGCCCCTGACCATGAATGTTGCTACCAGAATAGCCCACATCAGCGGATATTCATAACCCAGGTCAGTCCAGATGAAGCCGTTGCCAAAGTGAAACGTCAGCGCAACCAGTAAAAAGCCAGCGATAATTGCTGCAACCGGGCGGGTAAAAAGCCCGAAAGCCAGCAGCGCTCCGCCGAAAAATTCTATCGACCCGCTGGCCAAAACCGCCAACAAACCGTTTGAAAAACCAAGAGTTCCCTCAAAATACCCAGCGGTGCCTTCCAGCCCGTAACCGCCAAACCAGCCGAACAGCTTTTGCGCGCCGTGGGGAATTAAAAATCCACCCGCTGTGAGCCTAAGCGCCGGATCGGCATACTCTTTCAAGGTCCCGTAAACCGGATCCAGAAAATCGAATATCAAAGATGTTTGTAACATTGCTTGTCTCCTAATTTGTTTCTGGGCCAAATATGGAGGACTTAAAGAAAATTGACAATTCATCTAAAGTTCTACAAACTGTTCACGAAAAGGAAACAGTCATGAATCTAACCAGGGCCATGTCCACGTTTGTTGCGGTGTGTGAAAATTCAGGCTTCGCGGCAGCTGGGCGGTCGCTCAATTTATCCAAGGCATTGGTCAGCAAACACATATCCGAGCTTGAGCGCCATCTCGGCGTTCGTCTTATAAACCGCACCACCCGGAAAATGAGCTTAACCGAAGCTGGCCACATTTACCTTGAGCATTGCCGATCAATCCTTGAACAGATGTTGGTGGTTGAGGGGCGGCTTGGTGAACAAACTGCGGCCCCCAGGGGCATATTAAAAATCAGCGCGCCTTATTCCTATGGCCAGCGGTTTTTTGGTGCCTTCCTCGCGGAATTTTCCGATCGCTATCCCGGGGTTCAGATCGACCTCGAATTAAATGACCGGTTTGTCAATCTGGTGGACGAGGGGTTTGATGTTGCCATTCGTATTGGCACGGCGGAAGATTCCAGCACCATATCAAGAAAACTGGCCGAGACCCGGGTTGGGTTATTTGCTTCACCGGGGTACCTGAAAGGCAAGTCTGTTCCTAAAACAGAAAAGGATTTTCTCGATCACCAATGCCTGATTTACAGCCAGGGGGGTGAGGTGCGCCCATGGCGATTTTCCGGCAGGACTTTTATCCCCGCCTGGACTTTCAAAAGCAACAATGGTGATGTAATGCGGGATCTGGCATTGGCGGGAAAGGGCATTGCTTTCCTGCCCGATTTTTTTATCCAGGAAGATTTAAGCGCCGGGACCCTGATTGAAATCAGCGGCGCAGACCCGGCCTTCGTACACCCGATTACCGCTCTTTATCCGTCCCGCGATTACCTGCCCTTGAAGGTCAGGGTATTTATCGATTTTATGGTTGCCAAACTCTCGCCGGCGAAGGAATGATCAGGATTGAGCAATACACTTTCGGGTAACATACGGGGTGCAGATTTTGCGATTTTGCACGGTGTTGGATGCAACATCATGGAACAACATTTCTCTAATAAGCCGAGTAAACCAGAGGGTTGAGGTTACTGCATGCTGCTCTATGCGCTAACATGTTTCACCCTTGGTAATTGTGGGAAAATAGTTATACCCGTTATAAGGGTGTGACCAACAATGCGAATTTTGGGAACCTGGGCTCATAATATGCATTGTATTAAAAGGTCTCTCAAACAAGAAACTCTATCCAAAGGAAGCCAACCAAAAGGGAATTAAAGACCGGCCTTCACCTGATAGGTGTAGGATCAGGGGTAAAGGCAATGCGGTCTGTGAGGCTTCAGATGATTTCGGCGATTTCTGTGCGGCGATGCCCGTCTTTGGTTGAGTAGGGAGGGGCATGAGAACCTTTTTTGAACAGTTTTTCCCTCACAAATTGTTGATGAAGCTCTTGATTCAAATCAAATTTAATGCCTCCCGAGTATGAAATAAAAGTTTCAGAAATAATTTATGACGGGTTATTCTTAAAATTTTCTGGAGTTGTTGGGGTAGCCCAGAATTTGCTTTTTCTCTTTTGGCGAAACAGGAGATTGTGACATGGGCGGAAAACGGCCAAAAATTGACTTTGAAAAATATTCCACAAAAGACCTGAAAACCATGGCCGAAGCTGGTCTCGAGGTTGTTGAATGTCACCGGGTTCTGGCCAAAACAGGTGATAATATTGTCAGAGAACTGCTTCCCAAAGAAGAAACATTCTACCAGTTTGACCACTGCCCGCCGGGCGATATTATCGATTATGACAGCCACTCCCAATTCTACTACCATGCCCATCGCGAAGGCGAACATGGTCATTTTCACATTTTTATGCGGGAAAAGGGCATGCCCAAGAATTGCCGGCCTGCAAAACAGTCCAAGGTAGAAACAATAGAAGAGCGCGAAGACAAGATCTGTCATCTTGTTGCCATTTCGATGGACCGTTACGGCATCCCGATCCGGCTTTTCACGACCAACCGCTGGGTGACCGGTGAAAATTGGTATAAGGCCAGGGATGTTTACGCGATGGTCGAACGCTTCCAGATTGACCAGACCAAACCTTCCTGGGTCGTGAACCGCTGGGTGACCGCTTTGCTGTGGCTGTTTCGTCCCCAAATCAAGGCGCTGCTGGAAGCAAGGGATGCTGCCATTGCCAGGTGGAAAAAGAAATACCCGGGCAAGGATGTTTTTGAAGACCGGGACCTTGGTCTTCCCTCAATGATTGAGATTTCGATTGATGACCAAAACCAGGCGCTGTTGAGGGAGTTGACCAGGCGCCATGAAAAAACAACCCAAACCCAAAAACGAAAACCCATCAAACGGACCAAAGGTTCTCAGAAACAAAGGGCCGCAAGCCGGGCATAAATCCCGGAACTGGAATAGACCTTGGGATGAGAGTCCAAACACCCTCCCGGCTGTTAAATAAAGAATAAAAACGATGTCCACCTGTGAGGCTTCAGATGATTTCGGCAGTATGAATTGTTTCTGAAGTTCTTGATTCAAATCAAATTTAATGCCTCCGAGGCATGAGATAACAGATCCAACTGGAATCCGGCCCAAACAGTTAACCGGCTTGGCACGGCCATGTGCGTTACGTTCGGGGTGAACAAGCACCAATAGAGCACAGCCTGCAAAGCGTAAGGAGGTGTCACTATAACGGCAAACAAAAATGACGAAGATCGGGTGCGCGCCAGCGCCGCGCCGGCGCCGCGGGAAGACCCTCTGTCGCGCGGCCAAGTTTATGACGGCGACCTGCCGGTGCTGCAGTGGGAAATTAACCCGCAAGACGCAAGCGCAAGGTCGGGAACCACTAATATCATAATTGAGGACTGGGAAATGCGGTTGTGGTGGCAGGTACATCCCGACCGGATTGTCTATGCATCGCTGCAGGCGATGCAGGAGGACTTGACCAACCACCAGGGCGCAGCACGACCCCATCCGGTGGGGCGGTCAGAAGCCGTCAATCTTGTATACGACATCGACCGCAAGGCGATTGTGGCGATCTATGGAACAGTCCGGGATTTCCGGCCCTTCGTGGACGCCTTCTATCAAGGCTACGTACTGCAGAACTAGGCGCCGCCCGGAACAGGGGGAAGGAAAAAGGTTGGAGCAATGACGAAAGACAAGAAGAACGGTAATGGATCACGCTGGTTTCGGATTCTTGATGAGCCGCGAAACTGGGAGAAGTTTTACCGCAACCGCTGGTCCTATGACAAATCAGTGCGCACCAGCCACGGTGTCAATTGCTCGGGCTCGTGTTCCTGGGAAGTGTTCGTGAAGGACGGGCTGATTACCTGGGAATTGCAGAAGACCGACTGGCCGCAGATCAATGACGAAACGCCGAATTATGAGCCGCGCGGGTGCCAGCGCGGAATTTCCTCGTCCTGGTATCCTTACAGCCCGGTGCGGCCCAAATATCCGTATGTCCGCGGCGTATTGCTCGATTATTACCGCAGTGAACGCAAAGCCGGCAAGGATCCGGTAGCAGCTTGGGCGGCAATCGTCGAAAATCCCGAACGCTCAAAAACTTATCGCCGCGCCCGCGGCAAGGCCGGCTGGCAACGGGCCTCATGGGAAGAATCGACTGAGATTATTGCCGCCGCCAAGATCTACACGATCAAGAAATACGGCCCTGACCATCTTGCCTGCTTCTCGCCCATTCCGGCGATGAGCATGGTCAGCTTCTGTTCCGGCCACCGGCTGTCTAACCTGATGGGCGGTACCATGCTGAGCTTTTATGAGTGGTATCACGACCTGCCGCACATCATGCCGATGATGTGGGGGGATCAGACCGATGTGCACGAATCCGCGGACTGGTACCAAAGCGCCTACTGGATCGTACTCGGCTCCAACCTGCCGATGACCCGCACACCGGACGCCCACTTCGCCTCCGAGCATAAATATAACGGCGGCAAGATTGTCAATCTATCGCCGGATTACGCGGACATCACCAAGTTTGCCGATCTTTGGGTGCCGGTCCGCGCCGGCACCGACGCGGCATTTCTGTTGGCCTGCATCCATGTCCTGCTCACAGAATTCCACGTCCAGAAAAAGACCCCGTATTTCATCGATTATACCAAGCAGTACACCAACCTGCCGTTCCTCGTCATGCTCGACGAACAGGACGATGGTAGCTATCTCGCGGGCCGTTTCCTGCGCGCCAGCGACGTCAGTGAATTTGCCGGTGAGGAAAATGCCGACTGGAAGATGCCGATGTTTGATGCGGGAGGCAAACTTAGGTTGCCCGGCGGATCGGTCGGCTTCCGCTGGGAGAAAAAGAACACCGGGCGCTGGAACAACAAGAACGAAGATGCCACAACCGGGGTAGCCTTCGATCCGTTGCTGACCTGCCTGGACCTCAAACATAAAACCATACAGGTCGCGTTTGCCGATTTCACGGACACGTTCAATCTCGAGCTCGGCACTACGCCAGGGAAGGGCAACCCATCCCGCGGAATGGCCAGAGGCGTACCAAGTCGGACCGTGACCACACTGGACGGCAAGACTGCCCGCGTCACCACCGCCTACGATCTTCTGCTCGCCCAGTTCGGCGTGGACCGTGGCCTTGGCGGCGACTATCCGGCGGACTACAATGACGGCGGCCAGCCCTTCACTCCAGCCTGGCAGGAACAGGAGACCGGGGTCTCCCGTGAACTGGTGCTGCGGGTCGCGCGCGAATGGGGTGACACCGCCAGCAAGACCAAGGGCAAATGCCTGTTCATTACCGGTTCCGGTATTCTGCACTGGTATCACGGCGGGTCGCTGACCTATCGTGCACAGGCGGTGATGGGCATCCTCACCGGCTGCATGGGCAAGAACGGCGGTGGTTTCGCGCATTATGTCGGGACCGAAAAAATCCGGCCGTTCGCGGCCATTGGCATGCTGGGCGGCGCCACCGACTGGACCGCGCCCCCCCGCCACATGAACTCGACCTCCTATTTCTATTTCCATACCGACCAGTGGCGCTATGACGGCATGAGCCTCGACCCCCTGTGGGCGCCATGGGCGGAGAAATTCCCGGCCAAGGCCCAGCACTCGGCGACCATGAACAGCCTGGCGGTGCGAAACGGCTGGCTGCCGTTCTTCCCGCAATTCGACAAGAAGAACCCGATTGAGGTCTTGAAAGAGGCCCGGGCGGCGGGCTGCAAGACCGAAAAGCAGGTCGGAAACTGGGTTGCCAAACAGTTCAAGAACGGCAACCTCAAATTTGCCCTGAACGATGTCGACGCCCCGGAGAACCACCCGAAGGTCTTGGGTATCTATCGCGGCAACCTTATCGGCACCTCCATGCGCGGCCATGAATACGCGCTGAAGCACCTTCTTGGGACACACAACAATGTGCTGGGCGAAGATCGTGCCAAGGATCTGGTCGAGGAAATCAAATGGCACGACCAGGCGCCACAGGGCAAACTTGATCTTATCTACAACGCGAACCTTCGGATGGACTCATCGGCCAATTATTCCGATATCGTTCTGCCGACGGCGCACTGGTACGAGAAGTTCGATCTCACCTGCACCGATCTGCACTCTTTCTTCCACCCCTTCACCCCGGCGCATGATCCCCCCTGGGAAACCCGTCATGACTGGGAAATTTTCAAGACGATTGGTGAACAGGTCAGCAAACTGGCGGCGAAGCACCTCCCCGAGCCGGTCGAGGATCTGGTCATGACCGCGCTGATCAACGACACCCCGGATGAGATGGCGCAGCCGATGGGCGAGTTGACCGACTGGCAGGCCGGCGACGTCGAGCCGATCCCAGGCAAAACCTTCCCCAATGTTCGTGTAGTGACGCGTGATTACACCAAGATTGCGGACAAATACTCGACCCTTGGCCCCAATGTATGCAAGCCCGGCGGATATGGCACCAAGGGCATCTCCATCGATCTTACGGACACCGTCGAGGAGATTAAGAAAAGCTATCTGGTGGGCGAGAAGGACGGGCGCGTTTCGCTCGAAAAGGCCCAGCAGGTGGCGGAAGTTATCCTGCGCATCTCACCGGAGAGCGACGGCGAAATCTCGCACAAGTTCTTCGAGACCCTGGAGAAGCAGACCGGCCTCGAGCTCACCCATCTGATCGAGGGCGAACGCGAGGTGCGCCACCACTTTCCCGACCTGGTGTCGCAGCCCCGGCGTTCCCTGACCTCGGCCCAT
>JADFFP010000014.1 GCA_022568115.1 Pseudomonadota bacterium
GCCGCGGTTAACCGAAAGAAACTTCAGGGTTTTTGCGTCAAATACATAAACTTCATTGAGGGAATCCTCAACAATGCGGCCCAAGCGCAGGGCCTCGCTTTCCGCTTTCTTGTATTCGGTGATGTTGTGGGAGGTCGTAACGGCGGCGATCACCTGGCCTTTTTCGTCCTTGACCGGCTCGGTATGACTTTCAAACCAAAGATACTCACCCTGGGCGGGTTTGAGGCGGAGGTTGGTCCGAAAGGGTTTTCCTTCCCTGTAAACACGCTTTTCCCAAAGCTCCAATTTGCCCCTGTCATCGGGGTGAATTATTTCCAATCGCGGGTTTTTGCCCTTCTCTTTCTCCGAATTATAGCCCAGTTGTTTTTCAAATGAGGGGGTAATATAAATAACCTTGCCGCTGGAATCCCGGAGCGTGATGATATCGCTGGTATTTTCGGCCAGCATTTTCAGTTTTTCTTCGGCTTCTTTTCTGGCTGCTTCGTCCTTGACCCGCTGGGTAATATCCCGGAAAACCACGACTGCCCCCGCAAGATTTCCATCCTCATCATGAATTGGGCTGCTGGTATATTCTACCGGAATGGCTGTGCCTTTTTTGTGCCAGAAAACCTCGTCCTCAACCCTGTGGATTTTTCCATCCGAGAAGGCACGATAAATATTACAATCTTTTCGCGGATATTTGGTTCCGTCCGGATAATGGTGATGAATCAGGTCGTGTTGAGACATACCCAGCATTTCATTTAAACTATAGCCCAATATCTTTATTGCCGCGTGGTTTGCGAATGTGGTGCGTCCTTTTAGATCCACGCCATAAACACCCTCACCGGCACTGTTAAGAACTGTCCGAAGCAATCTTTCGTTTTCAGCCATTTGTTCTTCGGCTTTTCGCTGTTCGGTGATATTTCTGGAGGCCGTGACAGCAGCAGTAACCCTGCCCCTTTCATCCTTGATCGGCTGGGTATGACTTTCAAACCAGCAGTAAGAGCCATCCTTGTGCCGGTACCTTACCCTCGCGGTAAACGGATTGCCCTTTTCCATAACGTCCCTTTTCCATTCCGGCCACAATGGCTTGTCTTCCGGATGCAGGATATCAAGACAGGTACCCCCCAGCCGCTCGTCTATGGTCCAGCCCAGCTGGCTTTTAATGGAAGGAGAGACAAAAAGAATTTTTCCCGCGGTATCGAAAAGGAAAATCATGTCACTCATATTTTTTGTGACCAGTTCCAGTTTTTCCTCGGCTTCATGCTGCTCGGAAATATTTCTGTTTGTTGAAATGACCGCGGTCACTTTGCCGGCCTCGTTCAGCACCGGGGTACAAAGGCTTTCAAACCAGATATACTGGCCATCGGCATGTTGAAAACGAAGACGGGAGGTGCAGGGCTTCTTTTCCCCAAGAACAACCTTTTTCCAATCCGAGCGTGTTTCTTTCCTGTCGTCTGGGTGCACCATGTCCCATGAATTCTTCCCCACCGTCTCTTCAGGATCAATTCCAAGATGCCGCTTCAGCGAGGGAGAGACATAAATTACCTTGGATTCCGTATCCTCCAGGATAACGATATCGGTGCCATGGTCCGCCAGCATTTTGTACTGTGCTTCGGCCTCTTTGACCGCGGCCTCGGCAGCCTTTTTTTCAGTGATGTCATCAATAATGACCACATAAACCGGGCTTTCTCCCGCCTCGGAGAGCCAGGCATTAAGCTCGATGTCGTAAACAGAGCCGTCCTTTCTTTTGTTTCTGCCCTCAAACCTAATTTTTTCTTCCTGCTTGTTTTCAAGGGAGTTAAAAATCTCTTTTATCTTTTTCAGAGATCTGTTTGCCCCCAAATCAGCCGGGGTCATTTGCTTAAGCTCTTCCATACTGTAACCGAGATTTTTTCTTGCCTGTTTATTGACATAATTAAATTTAAGGGTCTTCGGCGAGAGGACATAAATTTCATTCAGGGAATCTTCGACAATATTGACTAACCGCAGGTTTTCAGCCTCAACTTCCTTGCGTTCGGTGATATTGCGGACGACGGTTACCACGTGTTCGACTTTCCCGGCATCATTCTTGACCGGCCGGCTGTCGCTTTCGTACCAGTGGTAAATCCCTTCGCCATCCCTCATGCGCATTTCCGCCGTTAGGAGTTTTCCCTCCACAAGAACCCTTTGTTTCCAGAGCGACACGTAAGTATCCCGGTCGTCGGGGTGAATGATATCCTGCCAGCCCAGGGTTCCGATAAAATCTTCCTTTTTGTATTTCAGTTCCCGCTCGGCGGAGGAGGAAATGTAACGAAGTTTCCCGTTCGCGTCCCGGAGGATAATAATATCGGTGGTGTTTTCCGTGATCAGGTGCAGTTTTTCCTGCAGTTCCAGAAGGGCGGCCTCGGTTTCCTTGCGCTTGGTAATGTCGCGCAGCGAACCGACAAAGATTATCCCGCCACCCTCTTCCTTATGGGAATTAACCGCCAGTTCCAGAGCGATTTCCGTTCCGTCTTTTCTCCTGCCGGCAACCTCGCGGGGGCCGATGCCGATAATCTTGCCCTTACCGGTTTTCAGGTACTTGGACAAATAGCCGCCGTGATGTTTATTGTCGTATGGGTTCATCAGCATATTGACGTTGTTGCCGATGATTTCCTCCTCGGAATAGCCGAACATTTCAGCGCCAGCCTTGTTAATATTCAGGACAATGCCTTTTTCATCGATCACCACCAGGCCGTCGACCATGGTATCATTTATAATTCGTTGAAAATTGTCCGCCCCTTCCCGGGAAGGAGTCAATCCGGCCTCAGGGCCGAAGTCCAATGGTTTCTTTTTTCCTGTTTTAACCAATCTGCCCTCCCCCCTTCAAACTGGGAAAACCTAAAATTGACCGGATGTCTCTCCAAAACAACACCATTCCAGAGGACATGTAAATAATTGTTACCGACCTTACCCAATTTTTGTGAATTTTCCAACAAGTTTAACGAGTTTTATTAAAATATTATTTCATTACTTTCAGGAAATACTTTTATTTACTTTGACATTTTTTTGAAAAAAGATTAGTTTTCCCTGCATTTTTTCGTAAAACGGCTCATAAAGCACAATAATATACAGGTCTTAGGGCTTGATTAAAAAACAGTAAATAAAATCTTAATAATAAGTGTTAATTGCGATTACTATTGCTGCATATGGCATTAAAAGAGGGACTGGGCCTTTATCGGGGCGCCCAAAAAGAGTATCATCCGGCCCAAAATAAGGACGGGGCAAGCGGGGCAAGAATGAATAATGATACCATCGGCAAGTCGGGAAAAAAGATTCTCCTGGCGGAGGACGATCCTGATGTCCAAGCAGGATGGCTTCAAGGTTATTAGAAAATTGAAAAAAAGCAGCGTGATATCCCGATCATCGCCATTTCCGGCGGCGCCGTTTCTGGTTCCCTGGATTTTCTGGAAAAAGCCAAGATATATGGCGCCTGCTGTATATTTGAAAAACCGTTTAAGCCGCAATTCTTTATTGAAAGAGTGAACCAACATTTTTAAAATATAGTGTACTAAAAAAAAATAATCGGTTAGGCTGACTTTGAGCCGAAAACAGCCAGTAATGAAAAAATATCTGGAGGGACAATTTGATTAACATACTGGTAGCAGATGACGATCCTTCGATCCGTCATTTATACAAACTGATCCTCGAGCGCGAAGGACATAGGGTTTATTTGGCCAATGACGGGGTTGAGGCCCTGGCGCAGGCCAAAAAGTACAATATAGATGTTCTGATCACCGACATTATCATGCCCAGGAAAGAAGGCATTGAAACCATTGTTGAGATCCGTGAGATGAACCCTGAGGTCAAGATCATCGCTATTTCCGGCGGTGGCCGGAGAGGCAATCAGGACTTCCTCAGGATGGCCGAAATGGTTGGCGCCAACTACAGCCTGACCAAACCGTTTGAGCCGCACGACTTGCTTAAGATCCTGAAAACCTGCCTGGAAGATTAGGTTAGGTGAATCTTCCCGGACTAATTGCCGCGCTGTTTCTTTTAATTGCAACCCTTGCTGCCATGGAAGCCAGTGCCGGGGAAGCGGTTTACTATCTTTTCCGGCATGCGGAAAAAGTGGCCGATGTCAAAGACCCCGGCCTGACCGGGAAGGGGATGGCGCGCGCCGAATACCTGGCAGAGCGTTTGCAGGACAAAGGCGTCACTCATATTTTTTCCTCTGATTACATTAGAACCCGTGAGACCGTCACCCCTCTCTCAAAGGCGACCGGCATCCCGGTTGAGATTTATGACCCCCGCGACCTGGAAGGTTTTGCCGGTCAATTAAGAGAATTAGAGGGGGTGATTGTTGTTTCCGGGCATTCCAATTCCACGCCTGAGCTGACCGCGCTGATCTCAGGAAAAGCCACCGAGCCGATGGATGAGAGCGAATACGACCGGCTTTATCAGGTTCACCGCATTGCGGCCGGAGAGTTTACAATCATCATCCTTCACCAGGACGTCGGGGACTAATGCCATTAATTTTTACCGGAGATAAATCCCGTCGGCGGTTTGATTTGAATCAATTGGCTTGTAGAAAAACCGGGTAAGCTGTTATTGTAACAACACATCAGGAGGGACATTAAAGTTATGCAGGTTCCATTGGAAATAAACTTTGAAGGTCTTGAACATTCAACCTTTGTCGAAAAACACATTCGCGAGGAAGTCAGCAAGCTGGAACATTTTTTTGATAAAATCATCTCCTGCCACGTGACCGTTTACCTGCCCCACAAACACAAGACCAAGGGCAACCTTTACGTCGTCCGGATTTACCTCAGCCTGCCCGGCGGCAAGATGGTCAAGGTGGACCGCCACCCCGACCAACATCAGGCTCACGAACAACCCTATGTCGCCATTCGCGATTCCTTCCGCGCCGCCCGCCGCCAGCTTCAGGACCTGGTCGGGATTTGGGCCGGGAAAGTCAAAACCCATCAGGAACAAGTCAATGAAACCCAGGGATAAGACAGAAGACCAGGTCTTTGAGATCAATCTGGACAAGGTTTGTTTTATCATCCTCAAGGTCCGGGAGTTCGAGGTCAAGGTGGCGCCGGCGGATGTTGATTCCGGACCGAACCCGATTGAAGACCTTGATCTCGATCTTCTTCAAGAGCGCCAGGATGACAGTGTTTATGACGAGTTGAGTTCCTTTATCGACAATCTCAATGTTGATGAGGGGCTCGACCTGATCGCCCTGATGTGGATCGGGCGCGGCACCTTTGACCCGGAAGATTTCCAGGAAGCCCGGGCGGTAGCGGCCAAAGAAGCCACCCACACCACGGCTGAATACCTGCTGGGAACGCCGCTCTTGTCCGAACATTTGCAAAACGGCCTCGATGCCTTTAATCTGTCCTGTGATGAGGCGGAAACAATCCATCTGTAAATTTTCACCAATTTGATTGAAATCAAAGCTTTGTTTCTGATCATGGGTAAGGTTCCCCTCAACTATTTGGGCGGCCAGCGCCGGTAATTGAGCGGTGCTGTTTGCCAAGAGGAGCTGGGCGATGAAACCGGATCTAAAAAAAGAAATTTTTCCCCTGAAAGAGGCGCGCGATATGGTCAAGGACCTGATGACGCCCAATCCGCTAATTTACTGGAGTGATTTTTTGTTCAGCGTCACGCTCGGCTGGGCGGCGTTTTATGCGACCCTGAAGCTGCCCTTTTTCACTCCCTGGCAGATCGTCACCTATCTTATCGCCTCCTTCGCCCTGTACCGGGCGGTTATTTTCACCCACGAACTGACACACCTGAAAAAAGGCACCTTCAAGGCTTTCCGGCTGGTCTGGAATGTCATCTGCGGCTTTCCCATGATGGTCCCCTCATTCACCTATCACGGGGTTCACAACGACCACCATACCCGGGATATTTACGGCACGGCGCGGGATGGCGAATACATCCCGTTCGTCAGCAAACGGCCGTTTCATATGATCACATACGTGTTGCTGGCGTCTATCCTGCCGCTGTTTTTTGCCCTGAGGTTCCTGATCTTTGCCCCGCTCGGCTGGTTGAGTAAAAGTTTTGCGGGGTTCATCTGGGAGCGCGCTTCCTCGCTGACCATCGATCTGGCCTATCATCGCCCGGGCCCGGCCAAGCGGGATGATCCGACCTGGCGGCTCCAAGAATTCTTCACCTTTGTTTTTGGCTGGACGGCGATCGGTTTGGTCATTTATGGCGCCATTCCGGGCGGGGCCCTGGTGCTGTGGTACGCGGTGGCTTTGTTGGTTTTCACGCTCAATTCATTCCGCACCCTGGCCGCTCACGCCTACCGCAATTCGGGTGATCGGCCGATGACGGTGGCCGAGCAGTATCTGGATTCGGTCGATGTCCCGGGCCGCGATTTCCTCACCCCGCTGTGGGCGCCGGTAGGGCTTCGCTACCACGCCACCCATCACCTGTTCCCGAACATGCCCTACCACACGCTGGACCAGGCCCACCGGCGGCTGGCGGCTGGCCTTTCGAACAATACGCTGTATTTGAAAGCCACCAGAAAAAGCCTGGGGCACGCCCTGAAGGTTTTGTGGGGCGAAGTTGAGGGGGGAAGAGGTCAGCTCTGAGCTGGTTGTGAATTCGAACCGGTGAGGTCAGGGGTCCAGGAGGCTTTCTTTCCCCAGTGCATTTTCGATAAACTTGTGCTAGGCTGATTAAGGGAGCGTCACTGAAACGACCTGGGGGTATTGTGGACAGGTTTATTTTTTTCTCCGTGCTGGCGTTGGTTCTGATCTTTCCGGTATTTTTTGGCGGCAATGTCAATTGGGCCTGGGACTCATTCGCCCTTTTGTCATCTCTGCTGCTGGTTCTGTGGGGGGCCGGGTTTTTTATCAACAAAAGCGCCGGGATCAAATTCCGGCAAAAACTGCAGGCGCCGTTTCTGCTGTTCACCCTGGTATTGCTGTGGATCGCCATCCAGGGCCTGGTCCCGGTGCCCAAGGGGTGGGCGAACCCGATGTGGGGCGAGGCGGAAGCGGTTTTGGGGGTAACCCTGCCCCATGTCATCAGCATTGAACCGGGCCGCACAATCACCGGGCTGGTGCGTCTTATCAGCTACGGGATGATATTTTTTCTGGTGCTGCAAACCACCCGGCGGCCGGAACAGGTGGTCGGCGCGCTGAAGGCGTTTGCCGCGGCGGCGGCCCTTTATGCCGGCTATGGCCTTTATATCCAGCTAACCGGGGCCGCGACGGTTCTCGGTTATGACAAGTTTTACTATCCGGATTCTCTCACCAGCACCTTTATCAACCGCAATTCCTACGCCACCTATGCCGGTTTCGGCTTGCTCGCCATCACCACCCTTGGCCTGCAGGGCTGGGTGACCATCACCTCCCGGGCGCCAACCGGAAATATCCATGGCAGATGGGTTTTGTTGAGCGAATACCTGTCCCGGCACTGGTGGCTGATCCTGGCCTGGGCGATTGTCCTGACCGCGCTGCTTTTAACCGGCTCGCGGGCCGGCATGGTCACCACCCTGGCGGCCCTGATAGCGCTGCTGGTGATTTATATAGGAGGGCGCCGCCATTCTCTCCAGAAGGGGCTGCTGGCGATCGCCGGCCTGTTTGCGGTTTTGGCCGGGGTGGTGCTGTTCAGCGGAAAACTGGTTTTGGCCAGGTTGTTGACGCTGTTTTTCGGCGACGGCAACGAGGCCATCCGCGCTTCCCTTTATGACCAGGGGATGCAAATCATCCGCGACTACCCCCTGACCGGAACCGGCTATGACACCTACCCGTTCGCTTTTTATCTGTACCGGGGGATGGATGTTGAATTCTCGCTCCGCTCGGTCCACGCCCACAACACCTATCTGGAAAACGCCATTGAGCTCGGGATTCCAGCGGCGGTTATTCTGGCGCTGGTGTTCGTGATGTTATTTTGGACCTGCACCCGGGGCATTCACCGGCGCCGCCGCTATTTTATGCTGCCGGTGCTGGGGCTGGTCATCACCCTGCAGATCGCGCTCCATTCGCTGGTCGATTTCAGCATGGAAATGCCGGGCGTAGCCGCGACTTATGCCTTCCTGATGGCGCTTGCGGTCAGCCAGTGCTGGCCCAAACCGCGCCCCGGACCAGGGCCCCGGTCAAAAGACCAGTAAACCGACCTTACGAGGGGGTGACGGGAAGGCTGTCGATATGCCGCTGAAAGGCCTCCCCCGCCAGGGGATCGGTTTTTTCAATCGCTTTAAGAAAAAAGTCCTCCAGACCGAACGCCACCGCAATCCGGACCGTTTCCTTCTGGTATTTTTTCCAGGAAAAGCGGATTTGATGCTCGATTAACATACTATCCTCAGGCTTAAAATGCTCCAGCGAGGCCAGCGCGATCCTGAGCCGCATGTGCAAAATTCGCGGCTCGTGCGGGCCGGTCAGGAATGAAACCCTGATCGCCCCGGCAACCCCGGGGCCGGGACCCTCCAGCAGCATCCGTACATACCCGAGCCGCAGCCAGACGTAGGGATTGACCGGATTTTGCGTCAAGCTGTTCTCAAGCAGGGCCGCCGCTTCTTTAAGGTGGGTTTCTCTCACCGCACCTGGCCCGAGCCGCTCGCTCTGGATGATTTTCGCCAGCGCCAGGTCGCTTGAGGTTTTTGGCTGGCTGCTCCAGATCAGCGCTTTTTCCCGCGAAGAGACGATCGCCGCCAGGCCCTGATCATCAATCCCGCGGCCAAAACCGATATCTTTCAGGTAAGCATTTCCCGCGGTCAGGGTCACCGAGGAGACCACTCTCGGCAGGGAAATCAGGACCACCATCAGCCCCAGCATTGTCACCAGGACGGCCAACAGTTTATCTCTTCCGGAAGGTTCAGCCATTGCTCATCACGGGCTGGAGGGGGTTGTGTAATAATCCTTGTAGCCGGCGTAATAATAGTTGGAATCCCCGTAACCGTAATAGGCATGGCGTTTCAGGTTGACCCGGGTCAGCATTGCGCCAACAAGGTTGACATCGTTTTTTTCAAGCCGCCGGACCGCTTCCCGGGCCAGGTTCTGGCGGGTCCAGCCCCAGCGTACCGCCAGCACCACTCCATCCACCCTGGACGCCAGGATATTGCTGTCGGTCACCGCCAGCAGCGGCGGCGAATCGATGGTAATAAAATCGAACTCTTCTTTCAGGGTTTCCAGCAGGTCGCTGAATTTCTTTGATTCCAGCAGGTTGGCCGACTGTTTGGTGGCCGAACCGGCGGTGATGTAATAAAGCCCGGTTTCCTCCGACTTGTGAATGATTTCTTCCAGAGTGGCCCGGTCATTGAGACAATCGACAATCCCCGGCGACCGCTCGGTATCAAGAAGGGTGTGGAGCGAAGGCTTTCTCAAGTCACAGTCAACGGCGATGGTTTTCCGGCCCGAGGCCGCCTGGATCAGGCCCAGTGAGAAATTGAAAATGCTTTTCCCCTCCCATGGCTCAGCCGAGGTGACCAGGATGCATCTGGGGGGATCGTCGACATCAGAGGAGGCGATGCCGATGCTGATGTTCCTGATCCCCTCGGCAAAGGTTGAAGTAGGATCGGTGTGGGCGTGAAAAGCGATTCTCTGCATCGCCGTGATTTCCTTGCGGGTCGTCGCCCGGTGGTTTTTGCCGCGTCGCCAGAAAAGCCCGCCCGATGAAGCCCGGTCGCCAATCTCGGGAACAATGCCGAGAGCGTTCAGGCCGGTCGCCTTTTCCAGATGCTCAAGGCTGCGGAATGAATTGTCGAGAACCTCGATCAGGAAAATCAGGCCAACCCCGATCAGTCCCGAGAGCAACAGCGCCGCCAAGAAAATTAACTGTTTTTTGGGATGCGACGGGCTGGTCGGAACAAAGGCCGCCGAGATCACCCGGGCATCGGTCGACTGGATGCCCTGCTGGCCCGCCACGGTTTTAAAGCTGGCCAGGAAATCCTCATAAAGGGTCTGGTTGGTATCGGCCTCGCGCTGCAGCTGGCGCAGCTGGATTTCCTGTTCGTTCTGGATCGCCAGCCCGCTCTCCAGTTTTGTCAGTTCATTCATCAGGGTTTGCTCGCGCACCCTGGCGATCTCGACCTCGCCCCGCCGGGTCAGCAGAGGGACCGTCCCCATCTCGCGCAGATACATCCGGACCGGGTCGTTGGGCTTGTCGATCGCGCTCGATGTCAGATCCAGGTCGTCCGAGCCGGCACTGCGCCGGTCGAGCAGCGTGTGCACCCGGTGCTTCTGTGCCGAACCGACGACCTCGATACCGGCGTTGCCGAGGGTGGTGAACAGCTCTTCCAGCGCGTCGGACGTGGTGATGGCGGGGGGGAGCAGCTCGGTCACCTCGTCATAGAGCAAGTACCCCTTCTCCTTGCCGATCTCGATGAGCTGCCGGACTTCCTCGTACTTTTCTTCGAGCGACAACAACGTTCCTCCTCCGGTGGGGCCGCCGCATCGTCCTGCCGGACCGTGCGGGTCCGGCCCCCTCCGTCCGTTACGCCCGCAATGATGCGAGCGTCGTCAACACGTCCGATCAGCCCCGCCTCCTAGGGCGGCGACACCGTGCGCGTGCCCGGCGGAGGTGACCCTCCGCAGGTGTCGCTCGCGTTGACGGTGAGCGCATGGCGACCCTGCCCTCCGCGCATCGCACCAGTGACACCGGCTGATGCTGTCCGCCAACGTCGGTGCGTTCAGCTGCACCCGCATCAGCTCGTTGGCCACCCGTGTATGGGCAGGCCAGCACGCGGGGCACACGTCGAACCTCTCCAACGTGGCACCCCGGCGTCGGTTGAGATCGGTGACGGTGTGCCACCCGTAGTCACCTGGTGGACACGGGCGCGCGGGCGGGCCGTGTGTAGCAAGCGCGTCGGCCTGGCTCAGCCGCCTGAGGAGGACGAGACCGTGCGATGCCTGTTCAAGAGACTTCGGCCGGAACCTCGAGGCGGGGCACTCGATGGATGTCGTAGGTTCCGGCAAACCAGAACCCGACCAGTTCCCACGCGACCTGCGGTCGAGGCGGCTCCGTCGGTTGCACGAAGACGCTGAATCGCCCGACGGTTGTAGCATGCACGGCCCGCGTGCACGAGAACGAGGCGAGCGGCACGCCGGCTCGACCGTTCTCGAACTCGTAGATCGTGGTACATGGAAAGTCGCTGGTCTCCCAGTACTCGTCATGGACGAGCAGGCAGGTACCACTGAGACGCCGACGCCAGCGCCATCCAGACGATCGCGGTCGCCACCCCAAGTGCTCTCTTCCCCATGACCGCGCCCCCTGCGCGGCTGCAGTGTGTTCGGACGACACCCTGACATCATGAATCTACGCCCGCGGTCGGCCGATGTGTATGACGTCGGTCATCGCACGCAACGGCCACCTGACAGCCACCTTCGGCGGCCGAAATAGACGTCTCCCTTGTCGAGAATGCCGAGGGTTCCTGGCCGTCAG
>JADFFP010000230.1 GCA_022568115.1 Pseudomonadota bacterium
AGGGGTCAATAAAAAGAAGGGGTCAAGTCTGCTCTTGACTCTTAGCAGTGCTCGGGGTTGGTCGGCTGGTGGGGTCTGGCGTTCCACTCTCTACAATCTTTCTGGCCCGATGTTTTTTAAGCCTTCTCGGCAATGATGAGCTGCTCGACCAGCCGCCCATCCTCGGCGCTTTTGTTGACGTTTTGACCCTGTTCGAGGAAAACGTCGCCGTATTTGAGGTACATCGGGTTGACACTCAAAAGCGGCTCACCCCGTTTGGCGCGCTCCCTCACTTCCCTCCGATAGGCCATATTAGGCTCGGTCAGGTCGACTTGCTTGATTATACGCAAGCCTGCGGTTTCCAATATCGTCCGCATCTCGTCTTGCGTCGCCAGAAAACTGGACGAGACCACCCTGGAAGAGCTGGAAGACCTGCTTATTTCTTCTGATCTGGGTGTGGAAACGGCGGCCCGGGTTTCCGAAACACTGGCCAAAAAGAAACTCAACAAGAACATAACCCCGGATGAGGTACGCGCCGTCCTGGCCGATGAGATTTCTAAAATCCTCAGTCCCTCAGCGACCGATCTGAATGTCGAGCTGGGGCATCAGCCGCACATCATCCTGATGGTCGGCGTCAATGGCACGGGAAAGACCACGACCATCGGCAAAATGGCCCAGATGTTGAAATTCATGGATAAATCGGTAATGGTCGCCGCCGCTGATACCTTCCGGGCCGCAGCCATCGAACAGCTGGAGATCTGGTGCGACCGGGCCGGGGTCCCGATTATCAAGGGAAATATCGGCGGCGATGCCGCAAGCGTCGCTTTTGCCGCTATTGACGCCGCCCGCGAGCAAAAAGTCGATGTCCTGATCATTGATACCGCGGGGCGCCTGCAGAACCGCACTGAGCTGATGGATGAGCTGGCCAAGATCGTCCGTGTGATCCGTAAAAAAGATGAAAACGCGCCCCACGACACCATCCTGGTGCTGGACGCCACCACCGGCCAGAATGCCATTTTGCAGACCCAGGTGTTCCGTGAGGCGGCAAATGTTTCCGGCATTATCATGACCAAGCTGGATGGCACCGCCAAGGGCGGCATCCTGGTGGCCTGTACGGAAAAATTTCACCTGCCAATCTATGGCATCGGGGTCGGCGAAAAACTGGAAGACCTGCAGCCGTTTGACCCGGAAGCGTTCTCCCGCGCCCTGGTCGGTCTTGATGTGGAAGAGTAACAGCTGGAATGAACGCTAAACGACAAAAGGCCTCCAAGGCCGGGGCACCCAATATCCTGATAGATTTCGGGCCCTTGCTGGTTTTTTTCGGAGTTAATTTTGCTTACGGTATTTTCCCGGCAACCCTCAGCCTGATGGTCACAATGCCGGCCGCCATGGCAATATCCTGGATCAAAAGAAAGCATATTCCGCCGGTGCTTTGGGTTTCCGGAATTCTGGTGCTTATTTTCGGCGGGCTGACGCTTTATTTTGATGACGAACGATTCATCAAGATCAAACCAACAATCATTTTCAGCCTGTTTGGCCTGATTCTGTTGGGCGGTTACCTCAAGGGCAAGGCCCTGATCAAATTTCTGTTCGAGCCCGCCTTCCCGCCGATAGCGGATAAGGGCTGGATGATCATCAGCCGGAACTACGGTCTGCTGAATTTACTTTTGGCTGGGTTTAATGAGTTTCTCTGGCGAAGCTTTTCCACCGATACATGGGTTGCAATTAAAGTGTTCGGTTTTACCGGGCTGACTTTTTTGTTTTTTTTAAGCCAAATCCCGGTGATCATGAAATACGGGGATCTGAAAAAACAGGATTAGGGCTTGTTTCCATAACCCTCCTCATCTTTCCAGTGGCCCTGTTCTTTCAGCGCCTCGGCCACCTCGGCCGGCATATAGTTTTCATCATGCTTGGCCAGAACATTGTGGGCGGTGAAAACCCCTTTTTCAGAAAGCCGGCCTTCAACCACAACCCCCTGCCCCTCGCGGAACAAATCCGGCAGGATCCCCTCAAAGACAACCAGCGTTGAAGCCCCGCCGTCAGTTATCAGAAAGGTAACCTTCAAGGTTCCTTGCTCACGCAGGACCGTGCCGTCCTCCACCAGGCCGCCGAGGCGGAATTGCTCCTCACCGGTCAGGACTCTGTCCTGCAAGTCGGAAGGGGTGACAAAATAAACGATATTTTCCTCAAAGGCGCGCAGCATCAGGAAAACGGTGACGGCCAACACGGTCAGCATGCCAGCAATCATAAGGATGCGCACTTGCTTGCGTTTGGCGGCCGGAATGGAGGATTTCAATGTCATTTCAAGCTTTCAGGTTTTCGATTTTTTTGCGGTTATTTTTTCCAAGCGTTTTTCAAGAACAATTTTTTTGCGCCAGCTTAAAATCGCCAGGATTACCAGGGCGCCAAACGACAGGGAATAGCTGGACCAGACAAATTCCCCATAGCGCTCAAAGCTGGGCAGGATATTCAAAAGCGTCATGACCATGTGACTTTCTCCCTGAGCGCCAGCTCAAGTCTCTTTTCCGCCATTTCCGCTTTCATGCGCCACAGCAGCACGGTCACAAAATAGAGGGCATAGGCCGCCAGCATCAACAGCAGCGGGGTCATCATCGAAGGGTCGATCGCCGAGCCGCCTTCCCTGATCAAGCTGGAAGACTGATGCAGGGTGTTCCACCATTCCACCGAAAATTTGATAATTGGAATGTTCACAACCCCGACCAGCGCCAGGATCGAGGAGGTTTTGGCCGCCTTGTTCGAATCTTCCATTACCTGCCACAGCGCCAGGTAGCCGAGGTAAAGGAAAAACAACACCAGCATCGAGGTCAGCCGCGCGTCCCATTGCCACCAGGTTCCCCACATTGGTTTGCCCCAGATTGAACCGGTGGCCAGCGCCAGCCCGCAATAAACCATCCCGATCGGGGCGGCTGCCTTGGCCGCCAAAACCGCCAGCGGATGTTTCCAGATAATAAAGGCGGCGCTGGCCGCAGC
>JADFFP010000015.1 GCA_022568115.1 Pseudomonadota bacterium
AATGATTTTTTTTGAAGGCTTTGCAAATGAGGGCGAAGATCAGGAGAGGGCGCATGACACAAAATCCCTGCGCCTGGCGGCCGAGCTGAACGCCATGCCGGATTCAAAGGCAAAAGCTGTTTTGATGAAACTGATTATGGCATTGGCAGAAGAGTAGGTCGCCGCCAGGCTTAGCTGAAGAGCAGTAGACAGTTTCCAGTTGCCAGATAACAGTTTTTATTTTGTCATACCCGCCTCCGCCTGTCCGCCGAAGCCTCTCGCCTCGGCGTAGCCTCCGGCATAGCCAGGGTGGCGAAGGGGGATGCGGGTATCCGGTAGTTTTTAACTGCCACCTGCCCACTGCTAACTGACAACTGACATATCCATTCATAATGTTTTAGAAAAACCACCTTTTGGGGCGATTTTTTTACCGGGGGTTCAATCTGGCGGCAAAAGGGGGTATACAGGATCTGTGTTTGTCATATGGGAGGACATCATGAACCGGTACCTGTTTTTTTCATTCATCTTTGGCGCAATATTAATTTTAGGATTTGTGGCTGTTCCCGGGAATTTTTCTGCCTATGCCCAGAACAGCCCGGTGTGGGAGCGGTTTTCGGATTTTGATCCGGATTCAGAAATAACCGTCAATCACTCACCGCTGAGCAATATTCTCAGGCAGACGGTCTTTCCGTTTGGCACCTCCAAGCGCATTCTCGGCACCAAGGCCAATGCTAGCAGTACCTATACCGGAACCCGGATTGCCAGGGGCGGCGGCGGCACTGCCAGCCCTTCGCGCTACGAGGGTAACCGCCTGATGCTGCATGCCTTTTCCGATGAGCATGAGGATTTTTTCAAGGGCTACCAAAAGGGCCTGGAAAATCTCTCGAACCGCCGCCCCTTGCGTGAGCTGAATAAAAACGAGCAGCTGGCCTTCTGGCTCAACCTTCATAATGTCATTGTCATCAACAAACTGATTGATGAGTATCCCATCTCCAAGCTCAAATCCCTGAGAAAAAGCAAACGGGGGACGCCGTTTTGGGAACAAAAGGTGACTTTAGTCGAAGGAGTTCCCCTGTCCCTTCTGGATATTGAAAATATCGTTTATCATAATTTTGATAACCCGGCAGCCATCTACGGCCTGTTTCAGGGCACCATTGGCGGCCCGAGCTTGCCGAGGGTGGCCTTTGACGGCGAGAATGTCTGGGATGTTCTTGAGGACAATGCGGCGGAGTTCGTCAATTCCAACCGCGGGGTCCGGCCCAAGGGGACCAAGGCTGAGGTTTCCGAGTTTTATGAGTGGTCCAAGGCCGCGTTCGGAAACTCGGACGAGGCGGTTCTCGATCATATCTTCTCCTATGCCAATTACAGCTTTCTCGGCAATATCTCAGGCGTCCAGACCCTGAAATACAAAACCTATAACTGGAAGATCGCTGACCTGCTGGGCGGAACCCTGCATTCCGGGAGCTCCTCCAACTATGCCATTTTTTTGTCAAACGCTAATGCCAAATCAAACACAGAGGGTAGACCTAATGCATCGAGTGGGGAAGTACCCCAATTTGGCAGCTTTGACCTGACCGGTTGGTTGCATTCCTATGCGCCGAAAGGGTTCAACCTGGAAAACCTTATTCCACCCGGCGCTTATGAGTTGATTACAGCGGCCTTCCAGCACAATGATCTACCGTTTAGGACCCCGGTTATTACGACCATAGAATGCCCGCCCGGCGATCCTTGTATAGAGGTTGATTACGATAATTAATCAGGGTTTGCGGGTGATTTTGACCGCCTTGGCGTCGAAGGCCAGAAAGCCTTTGATTAAGGCCACATGATCAAGCGGGGCCTGGTAACTCCAGGCGATGTTTTCCACCAGGCCCTCATCGGTTTTCAGGGAATAATAGCTGGCCTCGCCCTTGATCGGGCAGTGGGTCGAATGGCCCCGGTTTTTCACCAGACGGGAAAAGTCAATGTCTTGGCGGGGAATGTAATAGACCGCGGGAAAGACCTTTCCAAAGTGATATTCGGTCAATTTCAGGGCGCGGGTGGTTTCCGCCAACAGACTGCCGCCAGCCCGGGCGGCTGCGGAAAGCGTTCCTTTGGCGGGGGTAATTTCAGCATAATGGTTTTTGGACATATGGGTTCCTTTTTTAAAAATAGCGCGCCAGGCGCAACTGGATATAATCATCGCGGGCGAAGGAAAAAAGTATTTCCCCGGGATCGGCGCCGGTGAAAAAGCGCATCCGCAATTCCACCACGTAATGATCGCCGATCCGCCGTTCGGCCTCGATGGTATAAAAAGTCTCGGAAGTTGAGGGGTCGACAATCGCCCCGGCGAGAATTGAAGTGTCCTGGATATCATTCAGCGCGAGCCGCATGCCAACAAAAATATCGTCATCGAACGGGGTCGGGGGGGCCAGCTGGCCGCGCCCGTCGTGCAGGTATTCCACCAGCAGCCCGAGATCGGCGGCCCCGGAGATTTGATAGAGGGTGTATTCGACCCCAGTGGTCAGCGCGGCAAAGGTTCCGCCCTGGCCGGCGCGGATAATGCCTTCGAATTTCAGCAGCCAGGCGCCGGCGGTGTACTGCACATCCACGCCCCCCTGGTGGATGATGTCATAACGGGGCAGCAAAGCCGTGCCGGCCTGGTTGGGGATGAACGTCGGCTCACGCCCGGTGCCGTAAAAATAATAGGCGCCGACATCCAGATCGCCAAAGTAATGGGAATAGCGGAGCGCCACATCAACGTGCTTCTGACCGAGGCTGGAGGTGTACAGGGGGTTGCCGGTATCCACCGGCAGGGCGGTTCTGAGCCGCCCGTCGGCGCCCGGGAAAGTGCGCTCGCGAAAGCCCGGCAAAATGTACAGGTCGAGCTGGCCCCAATCATGAAATTTGGTGACATTGATCATCGGCTGGCCCAGGTAATCCTCTCCGTCCAGGTCTTCGACCAGATCGACCTGGTTGATGATGTTGACCAGATGGTTCGATTCCGTCACCCCCCAGAACACCTTGTTGAAACCGGTCAGGATTTCCCAGCCGCCGGCCCTATAGAGCCAATAGGCTTCGCGGATATCAAAATGGCTGCGCCGGCCGTCGCGGGAATCGAGACGGAAAAAAGGGATAAAGCTGAACTGGTGCTTGCCGCCTGTGGCCCGGTAGCGGAACTCCGGCTGGAAAATCAGGGAGATTTCGGCATTTCCCTGCTGGCCCGGCAACGCCGGATTCCATGGGAAAAGGCGGGTTTCCACCCCGGCAAACCCTGAAATATTAACCGGCCCAAGCTCAGCGGCGGCCGCACTTTGGAGGGAAAGCACGACCGCCGCAAAGCCGAGGAGGAGGGAGAGTGTTTTCATTCTTCAAATTCTAACGCACCCGGCGCAAAATTCCCTTCTGGAAATCGTTGTTATCGAGGCCGGTTTTGAAGGTGAAGTCCGAGAAAACCAGATCGGTGCTTTTGCCGGTCAGGTGGTTGACCATCTTGAGGGTATGGGCGCGCCAGATGCCGCCCTTATATTCGCGGTAATCTTCAAAGCTGAGGGTTTTCAGGAGCGCCCCCTTGCGGTCGTAAAAATCAACCTTCCGGGTCTGGTAAACGCTCTGGTCGACCCACGCGATTTGCTTGGTGTAACCGGAATATTCATACAACGGCGTGCGCTCCACCACGTCACAGACCAGATCGCCGCACGGCTCTTCACCGAGGTAGCGGTAGGAATACTTGTTGAGCTCAAGCGCGGTGAAATCCTCAAAGGCAAATTCCGAGCCGACGAACGGGCCGGACTTGTTGACCGAGGAAATGCGCTTGACCCGCTTTAGCGCCGGCAGGTACAGCCACTGGTCGTCAGGATCGAGGATCCGGGCGTGGGAGAGCAGCGCGGTGCCGTAGATATCCGCCGGGCTATTGAACACCACCAGGCTTTTGTCGCCGAGGTTTTCATCCGGAACCTCAAGGATTTTTTGCGATATGTTGCGCACCGTAACCTGCCCTTTAGCATTGCGCAGGATCATTTTCAGCTCCACCTGGCTGTCGCCAAAGCCGCGGTCCGAGCGGTCGCTGCGGGCGGCGATCTCGAAGCCTTTCTGCTCTGTGGTTTCGGCCAGGACGCCGCCCGGCAACAGGGTGGCGAACAGTCCGGCAATCAGCAGCCGGCTAAGCGTTTTGGGTAATGAGTTTTTCATCTGCAATTCCTTTGGTTTCTGTTTCCTTGTAGCCGATCATCAGGATCGCCGGCAACAGCAGGAAATCGACGATCAGCGCCAGCACGATCGCGAGCGCCGTCAGCAAGCCCATCTGGGCGTTAATCAGGAAGGTCGAGGTTGCCAGCACCCCGAACCCGAAGGTCAGGATGATGGTGGTGATGACAATTGCCTGGCCGACGGTCTCAAACGCATAGCGGATCGCCTCGGGCCGGGAATAGCCCTTTTCGCGCCGCCCGCGCAGGTATTTGGTCAGGAAATGGACGGTATCGTCGACCACGATCCCGAGGCTGGTGGCGGCGACGGTCGAGGCCGCCATGCCGATCTGGCCGACCAGCAGCGCCCACAAGCCAAAAGCCATCAGGATCGGCACCGCGTTCGGGATCAGGCTCAGGAGGCCGAGGCCAAGACTTCTTAAGGAAAGGATCATAATTCCGGCGATCAGGATCACCGCGATCACATTGCCCCGGAGCATGCTTTCAATATTGCGCTGGGAAATGTAGGAAAACATCACCGTAGCGCTGGTCGGCTTGGCGCTCATGTGGGGCGGCAGGTTGACCGCCAGCCAGTCCCTGGATTTATCCAGGAATGTGCGCACATCGGCGGTCGGCAGGTTGTCGAGCGTGGCGGTTACGCGGGTTGCCGACTTGTCGATATTGATCCGGTCGTTGAGGTCCAGGCCGTAGGGCAGGGACAGCTCGTATAACAACAGGTACTGGGCCGCCAGCTCGCGGTCGCCGGGGAGGGCGTAGTAGTCCGGGTCATCGCCGTTCAGGTTCTTGTTCAGGCGCTTGATAATATCGGAATAGGAAAAGACGTGCCGCACTTCCGGCTGACCTCGAAGCCAGGCGGTGAACGCTTCCAGCCGTTCAAGGTATTCAGGATTGCTGATGCCCCCGGTCTCGCCCGCCTCAAGGGAGTATTCCACCACGTAGGGACCGTTCAGGTGCTTAATGGCAAATTCTGCATCGGTGCGGAACTGGATCCGGTGGTCGAAATATTTCACCCATTCATCGTTCAGCTCTAACGTCGGGATCAGGCTGATCAGCGCCAGGGTCGCCGCCCCCATGGTGATCAGGATCCGCTTGCGGCGGAAAATTACGAAGTCCGCCAGCCGCCCCAGCAGGCCTTGCATGGTGACTCGGTCTCCGGTCCGGGGCTTGACCTTCATGGGAAGGATGCTAAGCATTGCCGGCAGGAACGCCAGTGATAAGGCCCAGGCAGCGGCTATGCCCATGGCGGTAATGTTGCCGAGGTGCCAGAACGGCGGTGAATCCGAAAAATTCATACTCAGGAAGCCGACAATGGTGGTCAGCGAGGTAATCGAGACCGGCAGGAAATTGATCCGCAAACTTTCTTTCAGCGCGCTGTTCTTGTCCTGGCCGTCGCGCATCAGGTTCAGCATGGTGACCAGGATGTGGATGCTGTCGGCGATCGCCAGGGTCAGGATAATGGTTGGCGCGGTTACTGAGATTGGACTCAGCTTGATGCCTAAAAATCCCGCCAGGCCCATCGCCGTCAAGGAGGAAAATCCGATCACCAGCAGCGTGGCGAAGGTCGCGCTGAAGCTCCTGAGCATCACGAACATGAACACCAGCAATACCCCGTACATCACGGGAACCAGAAAGCCGACATCGGCCTTACCGGCTTCGGCGAAGGCGCTGTTAAGCATCGTAATGCCGGACAGGGCGATTTTCAGGTCCGGGTATTCGGCCCTGGTTTCATCGGCAATTTTGCGCGCGGCGCTGACCGCCTCGGGCACCTCCTCCAAACTTAGCTGAGGAAATTGCAACACAACATTGACCCCGGTGGTCCCGGCCTCGGCATTGATCAGGTTGCCCCGGAGCAGGGGCTCCGCCAGGGCAATCGCCTGGCGCCGGTCCAGCTCTTGCTGGCTGAGCGTGGCGCCGCCCCGGACCAGGTTTTCAACCGTCAGGTCATCGCCGTCGGCCCAGCTGTGCTGGAAGTTGGTGATGGAATCGACCCGGAGGGCATAAGGGATGGTCCAGGCCTTCTCGGTGAGGCGCTCAATGGCGTCTGTCACCTGCGGCGAAAAGACCTTGCCTGAAGCCGGCTGGATAACAAAAACAATATTGTCGTTCTTGGTATAGATATCCTGAAAATCCTCAAATGCTGTCATTTCAGGGTTTTCATCGGAGAAAAATATCCGGTAATTGTTGGAAAACTCCAAATGGCGCATGCCGCTGGCGGCGCCAAAAACGGTCAATATAGTGGCCACCACTACCAGCCAGCGGAAGCGGATCAGAAAATCGGCGAATTGGAGGACTTTTCCCTCGAGCTTGCTTCCCATTTTGTTTCCCCTTTTGGGTTAAGCAGAATAAACATTCTGAAAAAAGTAAAAAAAATATTGACAACCGGGTTCAATTACAGAATGATCGTTCTTATATAGAGGGGGCTGGCAAAGTGTCAAGTGTTTGACCGGTAAAAAAATTGAAAAAATTGATAATCCTTTAAAAACAAGGTATTATCAGAACAGATATTCTGGAACAACCTGGAAGAGCTGATAAAAAAGATGCCAAGACCAAGAGAATTTGACGAATCGGTTGCTCTGGAGAAGGCCATGGAAACCTTCTGGCGGGGCGGCTATGAAGACACCTCTTACGATGATCTGGTGTCCGCCACCGGGGTTTCCCGCTATGGCCTTTATTCAGTTTTCGGCGACAAGAAGGAGTTGTTCCTGAGGGCGCTGGACCAGTATATAGCGGAAAAGCGCTGCCAGATGATGGGTCCGCTGATGGAAAAGGGGGCGTCGCTGCCGGCGATCCATTATTATTTCGAGGTCATGAAGAAAAACATCGGCTCCCCCGAAAGCAGGGCCGGGTGCATGTTCTGCAATGCAGCCCTGGAGCTTTCCGCGTTTGACCAGCAAGCCGCGGAGCGGGTCACCCGGGCCTTTGTAGAGATCAAGAAATCTATGAAGGCCGCGCTCTCCAACGCCAAAAAGAAGGGTGAAATCAACAAGGGAAAAAGCCCCGAGGCGCTTTCCGACTTTCTGCTTGGCCTGATGCTCGGCGCCGCCTCCATGGCGCGCACCCCGATCGGGAACAAACAGATCATCAATTACATCGACACCGGGCTGGCAACTTTAAAATAAAACCTCTCCCGTTCAATCCAATTTGGCCAGCGCCGGTTTGGCCAGCTGGTAACCCAACTCGCGATATGCCTCGAACTGGCGTTCATCAAAAAACTGATCCGCCGTGGACTGGTTGGGGAAGACCTCGTTGACCGCTTTGTAAGCATAAATATCGCTGGGAAGATTGCGCACCAGCGCCGCCTTGATAAAGACCAGGGTTCCGGTTTTGGCCGGCTTTTTTCCGTCCTTGGGGTAATGTATGGTGGCGATCGCATAGCCGCGCTGTGAAAGTTGAAATTTTTCCGCAAAAACCTCCGGGGTAAATATTATAATTTAACCTGAAAACTGTAAGTAACTAACTTTTCTAAATTTTTTGCTTGCATTTAGTTCGTCCCTATTGTACCCCTCCTATAAGTGGTACATATAGGGATTAAAGAAAATGGCAATAATATCAAAAATTTTTAAAGAATTTGAAAATTCTCGATTTAGCAGAACTCAGCTTGTAATGGGATTCTGCGTAGGGAACGGGATAATATTTGGCACAGCAATTGGCGAGGCTTCTGATAGCGTTGGGGTTGGCGTTGTCATTGGCATCATTTTAGGTGTGATTATAGGCAACCTTCTGGATTCTGAGCAAAAATCACAGAAAATCGAATAATGAAATTTCTAACCTTGATTGCGTACATTTGAAGAGCGACAATTTATGGAAATAATCATTGATATCGACGGAGAGGTCCCTTTGTTTGCTCAAGTGATTGAGCAGATAAAAAAGGCTATTCTCTGCGATAAAATAGGCCCCGGGGATGCCTTGCCTTCGATCCGCCAATTGGCAAACGACCTGGGAATGAACAACAAGACGGTGGCCAAAGCTTACATTTTATTAGAGCGCGATTCCGTCATTCAAACCAAAGGGTACCGGGGCACCTTTATTCACCCCGAAGCCAAGGTGAACAGCTCAGTTGATTTGAATGAATGGGTTTTAACGAAATTCAATGAAACAATAACGGCATTACGAAAAGCAGGTGTCACGGATTCTGAAATCCGGATCGCGTTTGGAAATGTCATGAATTACCGCACTGACAAGGAGGAATAACATGTCAGCCATACTTTTACTTTTTTACGCCGTATTTCTATCCCAGATTTTTCTGATCTCAATTTATTTCCCGATGAAAATCAGAAGTCGGATTTTGTATGTAATTAAAAATTACCCGCCCAAAGAATACCCCAAACTTTATCCCAAGCCCTATGATTTTTATGCAGAAAAAGCAGCAAAAAGTGGTCTCAGCACCTACCGCAATATAAATTTATTTATCGCTGCAATTGGGCTGGGCATCCTTGTTTGGGCCTTGGCATCAGGCTATTCGCCCCACCCATTAGGCGGGGATGAAATTTTTGTGATGTTGTATCTTCTCCTGCAAGTGGCCCCAATTTTATATGCAGAAATAAGGACTTTCAAACTTTATTGGGGCATGAGGGAAGCCAATGTAGGTGGCTCCAGAAAAGCAGAGTTAAACCCCCGCAATTTGTTTGATTTTATTTCCCCGGCCTTTGTCGCCCTGGCGGTTTTACTGTACGCCGGGTTTATCGTCTTTTACCTTTACGACAAGGGGTTTACGGCCCCTTGGGAGTGGGAGGTTTATGTAACAATTGCTGGTATTACTGGCATGAATTTATTGTTTGCCGGGATGATTGCCAAGCATTTAGTCGGGAAGAAATTAAACCCACACCAAGCCCATAAGGACCGGTTAAGGCAAATTGAAACCATCGTAAAAATAGGCATTTTTGCCAGTATCGCAGCGAGTGTTTTTCTCATTTTAACGAGCCTTGTCGATAAATATGAATTGGAGGTTTTCGACCCTGTTCTCACAAGCCTTTATTTTCAGATAATTACTTTTTTCGGACTTGGTTTAGAGTTCCGGACGGTCAAAGTAGAGACAGTAGATTTCAGCGTTTACAAAGAAGACAAACCGGTTATACCCACATGAATCATTAGCTATACGCCCGGCACGACCTGGTGCTACGCGAAAAGCCTACAAGAAGAGGATAAGGAAATGGTGTTGAAATTATTGGCAGTAGCTGTTCTCGCTCTAAACATCAGTTGCACAGAGGCTGCAACACCGGTTGATACGGCTGAAGTGGAAGCCGCGCTGGAAACGCGGATCGAACACGCCCATGGTATTGGGTATGTTATTGGTATTATCGATGGCGATGAGCGCCGCATCATTACCGCGGGTGTGGCGCGCAAATCTACTGGTGCAGCGCCAACAGAGGACAGTCTTTTTGAAATTGGCTCTATTACCAAGACATTCACAGGTATTTTGCTGGCTGACATGGTTTTAAAGGGCGAAGTTGCTCTGGATGATACGGTGGCTTCTTATTTGCCTAAGGGCATAAATCTGCCGATGCGAAACGGCAAGGAGATCACGCTGAGGCACTTGGCAACACATAGCTCCGGCTTGCCGCGCTTGCCTTCAAACATTGCCCCAGCGGATATTTCAAATCCTTACGCCGACTATACGGTGGACCAAATGTATGCGTTTTTGGCAGATTATACACTGGAGCGAGATATCGGGGAACTTCCCGAATATTCCAATCTTGGCATGGGCCTGCTTGGTCATGTGCTGGCCTTGAAAGCGGGCGTACCTTACGAAACGCTGATTAAACAACGCATTTTAGAGCCGCTGGGGATGGCTGATACTACTATAACAATTTCTGCTGATCGACGATTTTTGTTAACAGACGGCCATGACGGTGAGGGTAAGAAAACCAGCCACTGGGACCTACCAACTTTTGCTGGGGCGGGCGCGATCCTTTCATCTGGCAAAGATATGATGATCTATATGGCTGCCAATATGGGTTTGGTGCAGTCGGCGCTTTCACCGGCCATCGAAATGAGCCACGAATTCCAACGTAATTTTGGCCAAGGCGGCATGGAGATTGGTCTTGCTTGGTTTACCGCCAAAAGTTCAGACGGTGATATCCTATGGCATAATGGCGGAACTGGTGGGTATCGTTCCTACATGGCTATGAACATAGAGAAAAATTTCGGTGTTCTGGTGCTGGCAAATTCCAACGATAGTTCCGACTTGATCGGAAGTTCAATTATAAAAGGTGAACTTGCGTCTATTGTTGCCAAAGAAAAGATAGAAGTTACGCTTTCTAAAAGCGACTTACAGAGACTGCTCGGCGAATACCAACTGGCACCATCCTTTACGATCACAATAACGGTTAAAGATGGGGCTTTATTCGCAGATCCAACGGGGCAGCCGCAATTTGGTCTTTATGCCACCTCAAAAAATGAGTTTTTTCTCAAAGCGGTCGACGCATCAATAAGCTTTATCGAAGATGCAAAGGGCTCGGTTGTTTCTCTGGTATTGCATCAGAACGGGGCCAATACACCCGGTCTAAAACTAACAGCGGACGCCCGCGCTGACCTGAAGGCGGATGCTGAAGCAAGGCAAACCGTTAATGGCGCCGCGGTTACGGTGGAAGATATGGCCAAACTTTTGGGTGCTTACCAATTGGCACCGGGCTTTACAATCACAATAGCCAAACAGAAGGACGGCCTGACAGCCCAGATCACGGGCCAGCAAGCTTTTCCACTCTTTGCAAAATCCAGCACCGAGTTTTTCCTCAAGGCCGTGGGAGCTACCCTGACATTCGCTGTGGGGGATGACGGTAAAGTAACATCGTTGACTGTGCACCAAAACGGGCAGGAACAAGAGGCAAAGAAAATCAGTTAGCCGCTTTGCCTTGGACTTCAGGGTTGTGGAGTTTAATCTCGTAGTTCGAGTCCGGGAGAGATCGTGACCGTCTTGATGGGCATTGGAATTTACGTGGCGACCATGAATATGTGGTTGCCTAAACTCTAGAGGGCATTGTCACGTTAACTTGAAAAAAACTAAGGTGAACCCTGATTGTGGGTTCTCAGGAAGCAGCGCTTGCATTTTCCCATACGTTGAAGGATTCAGCTCGATACTGTTTGAATGTAGGTCGATTGATTAGGTGGCGTTGTACATAGAAGGTGTTGTAGGTGGC
>JADFFP010000231.1 GCA_022568115.1 Pseudomonadota bacterium
CGGTTTTAACACACAAGCTGCTCCTATCGCTTCGCCAATCCTAAAGACATACCGGGCCCGCACGCGGAAAAGCGCGGCGCTTTTTGAAGCGGCCCGGCGGGTTATGCCGGGCGGCAATTCCCGGCAGGCCGGTTTCTGGACACCGCATCCGCTGGCGATCGAGCGGGCTGAGGGTGTATATCTGTTTGACGTCGACGGGCGCCGTTATCTCGATATGATCAACAATTATACCTCCATGGTTCATGGCCATGCTTACCCGCCAATTGTCGCAGCGGCGGAAAGACAGATTCGGCGGGGCACCGGCTGGGCAGCGGGCAATCGGATGCAAAACCGTTTGGCCGAACAAATTGTGGCCCGTATTCCATCAGTGGATCAGGTGCGGTTTACCAATTCGGGTACCGAAGCCGGGGCGCTGGCTTTCACCATCGCCTGTAAAATTACCAGACGCCGGAAATTGCTGATGGCGCGTTATGGCTATCACGGCTCGCTGATGGAGTTTGAGACCGGTTCGTTCGGTCATGAGGGGCCGGTCACTTATCTTGCCGCCTTCAATGACCTAGCGGACTTCAAGGCGGTGTTGGCCAAGCACGGCAATGAAATCGCCGCGGTTTTTCTCGAGCCGGTGTTGGGTTCGGGCGGGGTTATTCCGGCCACGCCTGAGTTTCTTAAAGGAGTCAAAGCCGCCGCCCATAAAGCCGGGGCGATGTTTATTCTGGACGAGGTTCTGAGCTTCCGATTCGCCACTGGCGGCTGCCAGGAGCATTTTGACATCAAGCCTGACCTGACCATGCTCGGCAAGGCCATCGGCGGTGGGTTTCCGGTCGGCGCGGTGGGCGGCGCGGCTGAGTTTATGAAGGTCTTTGACCCCGCCGACCTGAAGGTTTTCCATACCGGCACCTATAACGCCAACCCGGTCACCATGGCGGCCGGCGATGTCGCTGTGCGAGAGCTGACTAAAGAACGGATTGCGGTCATGCATAGCCTGGCTGAAAAACTGAAAGACGGCTTGATCCGGGCGGTCAAAAAGGCCGGGCTGCCGGTTTCGGTTAACCATTTCGGCTCCTGCCTCAATCTTTATTTCAGCGCGGCAGCACCGGAATCTTCCATCGTCCGCGAGGATGCCGAAATTATGGGCATGTTTCATCATGCCGCTATGAACCACGGCCTATTCCTGGCGCCGCGCGGCATGATGGCCTTATCGACGGTTATGACCGATGCTCATATTGATGAGGCTCTGGAACGCGCGGGAGCGGCATTGAAAGATGTCGCTGCTGAGGTTCAATTATGACCTATTCAGCCCGCATCCCTTACGGCGCCTACTGGTCAACACCGTTCGCCAAATGGCAGGGCAGCCTGGCGCATCTGCATAGCATCAGGTTCGCCGCCCATGTGGCGGAACGGGAACTTGCAGCGCGCGGGGTTGCAGCCGAGGTATTTGATTACGCAATCCTCGGGATGACCATCCCCCAGCATCAATCCTTCTATGGAACCCCCTGGCTGACCGGCCTCATGGGGGCAGACGGGGTGGGTGGGCCAACCATCAACCAGGCCTGCGCCACCGGCACCCGTGCGCTGCTGGCAGCGGCGCAGGAAATTAACGCCGGGCTGGCGGAAACTGTGCTGATCATGACCTGCGATAGGACCTCGAACGGCCCCCACGTTTATTACCCCAACCCCGAAGGCCCGGGGGGAACAGGCAGATCTGAGAATTGGGTTATGGATAATTTCTCCTGCGATCCGCTGGGCGGCCACGCCATGATCACTACTGCTGAGAATGTCGCCGCCAAACACGGCATCAGTACCGAGCAACAGCACAGCGTCGTGCTACGCCGTCAGGACCAGTATGGTGATGCACTTAAGAATAAGCGGGCGTTCCAGAGGCGTTACATGACCCTGCCGTTTGAGGTGCCCAGCGCCAATTACCGCAAGGCTGCCGGGATGCTTGACGGAGATGAGGGTATCAGCACCTCAACCAAGGAGAGCCTGGCCGGACTGAAACCGATTATCAAGGGGGGTACGCTCACCTATGCCGCCCAGACCCATCCGGCCGACGGCAGCGCGGCGATGATCGTAACAACGCCCAGGCGCGCCGCTGAGTTGAGCCGGAATAAAAACATTATAATTGAAATCCTGGGCTTTGGCAGCGCCCGGACCAAACTGGCCTTTATGCCGGAGGCCACAATCCCCGCCGCCTGGCGGGCGTTGGACCAGGCGGGACTGGCGATCGGTGATATGGATGCGATCAAATCGCATAACCCGTTCGCGGTGAATGACATTGTGTTTGCCAGGGAGACCGGCGCCAATCTTGAGACCATGAACAATTTCGGCAGCTCGCTGATCTGGGGACACCCGCAGGGGCCGACGGCGCTGCGCTCAATGATCGAATTGATCGAGGAACTTGCGCTGCGCGGCGGCGGCGCCGGCCTGTTCCAGGGCTGTGCGGCGGGCGATACGGCGATGGCGGTGGTGCTGCGGGTGCGGGATCAGCAAAGGACAAAAAGGACCGGATAATCGATACCCCACGGACCATACCGGATTTCGCGCCGCCGCTGGTTGAGGTGAAAAGCTTGAGCGGCGGGCGGCTTATTGTGCGCTCGCCGGTGGCGCTGGAGCCGTATGCCAAACACCTGCTGGAATACCTGAAACACTGGGCTGAAAAAGCCCCCGGCCGGACCTTTCTCGCTGAGCGGAATGCGGCCAATCACTGGCGGAAAATATCTTACCGGGAAACCCTTGCAAGGGTGCGATGCATCGCACAGGCGTTACTGGACAGGGGTCTGGATGCCGATCATCCGGTCATGATTTTGTCGGAAAACAGTATCGAAAACGGACTTTTGCAACTGGCGGCCATGTATATCGGCGTCCCGGTCGTGCCGGTTTCACCAGCCTATTCGCTGCTCTCGGATGATTTCGGAAAACTTCGCTATATTTTCAACCTGATCCAGCCGGGGCTGATATAT
>JADFFP010000232.1 GCA_022568115.1 Pseudomonadota bacterium
AAGGGCCAAGCGGCCCCCGGCAGTCGTCTGCCGCCCTCCCGGCCCGTCCGCCATAGCCTTGGCGACGGCGGGAGCATTGGCCGGAGGTCAATTTGCGTGAGGGACAAACTAAAGGGCCAAGCGGCCCCCGGCAGTCGTCTGCCGCCCTCCCGGCCCGTCCGCCATAGCCTTGGCGACGGCGGGAGCATTGGCCGGAGGTCAATTTGCGTGAGGGACAAACTAAAGGGCCAAGCGGCCCGCGCGCGCCTGAGCGTAGGCCTGGGTTCCTTCGGTGTAAACCTGGTCGGCCTCCACGATGGAGGTAATCTCCAGGTCGTTCAGGTTTTGCAGCTGCTGATAGATCGGGCCAAACTCCTGCAGGGTCGCCTCGAACAGCTCTTCAAAGCTGCCGATCACGAAATAAACCTGCTGGAAATCATCAATCCGGTATTTGGAGCGCATCACCCGGAGGAGTTCGAAATGGATCCGGTTGGGCGAGGCATCCTCGAGGCAAAACACCGATTCAGTCTTCGAGGAGACGATTCCGGCGCCGTAGATTTGCATCCCCTCATCCGGGCGGTTGATCAGGCCAAACTCCACAGTATACCAGTAAAGCCGCGCCAGATTGTGCAAAACCCCCTTGCCGGCGGCCTTTAAGCCCCCTTTTCCGTAAGCTTCCATATAATCAGCGAACACCGGGTGGGCCAGCATCGGCACGTGGCCGAACACGTCATGGAAAACATCCGGCTCCTGGATATAGTCCAGCTGGTCTTTGCTTCGGATGAAATCGGAGGCCGGGAAACGCCGGTTGGCCAGGTGCTCGAAAAAGACCTCATCGGGGACCAGGTCGGGGACCGCCACCACGGTCCAGCCGGTGGCTTTTTCAAGACGCTCGGAAAGCCGCCCGAAATGGGGAATGCCGCTTTGCGAAAGCCTCAGCATGTCCATCCCGCGCAGGAATTCACTACAAGCCCGGCCTTTCAATAACTTGCGCTGGCGGGCGTACAGGGTGTCCCATCTGGCGTGCTCTTCGGCGGTGAATTTTTGCCATTTCTGGTCGATCGTGTAGTCGTCGTTGACGTCCACTTCCTTACCCAGTCTGGTGGTTATTTTGATCATTGTTTTTCCTTTTATAACAATAAGTTACAATGTTTACTTAAAGTATTTTCCGAGCGCCTCCAGCAACGCGTCATTTTCTTCCCCGGTGGCGATGGTGATGCGCAAAAATTCCGCCAGGCGATAGTCTTCAACCGGGCGCAGGATGATACCATGTTTTTTCAATTCCGTGAATACCCGACGGGTCTGATGAACCCCGCCGGGAAATTTCGCCAGCACAAAGTTGCCGGCGCTCGGCAGGACGCTGAGACCAAGTTTTTTCAGCCCCGCGGCGACCCGCGGCAGCTGCTCATTGTTCAGCCGCCGGACCTTTTCCATATAGTCCTGGTCATCGAGCGCGGCGATCGCCGCCGCCTGCGCCAGGGTCGAGAGGTTAAAAGCCCCCCTCACCCGGTTGAGGGCGTCAATCACGCTCTCCGGCCCATAGCACCAGCCGATCCTGAGCGCCGCAAGGCCGTAAATCTTGGAAAAGGTCCTGAGCATGCAGACATTTTCCGCCCCCGTTGCAATCGCCGCATCCACCAGTTCTATTCCGGCTTGATACCCCTTTTCCCCGGCATAGTCGGCATACGCCGCGTCCAGCACCAAAAGGATCTGGGCGGGGAGTTTGTCCCGCAAGCGTCCCATCTCGGAAGCCGGGATCCAGGTGCCGGTCGGGTTGTTGGGGTTGGCCAGGAAAATGATTTTGGTTTTTTCAGTCACCGCCGCCAGGATCGTATCGACATCCGTGGTGTAATCCCGCTCCCTGGCCGCGACCAGGTCGGCGCCGGCGGCCAGCGTAGCGATTTTATAAGCAATAAAGCCGAATTCCGACTGGATCACCTGATCGCCGGGTCCGGCATAAATCTGCGCCAGGTAAGCGATCAGCTGTTCCGAGCCGTTGCCGCACACGATGTGCTTGTGATCGAGGCCGTAGACCTCGCCGATTTTCTCGCGCAACAGGGTCGAAGAACCATCGGGATAGCGCGCCAGGCAGCCGAGCTCCACTTCGATCGCCTCCCTGACCTTAGGTGAAGGGCCAAGCGCAGATTCGTTCGAGGCGAGCTTGATGATGCGCCCCTCACCGTCCCCTGATTCCCCCGGCACATAAGGGTGGATGTGAAGAACCTTGGGGTTTGGGGCGGGCTTGCGGGTCATGACTTTACGGTTTGTACGCTTTCACTTTCTGGTCGATGGCGCCGAAGATCGATTTGCCCTGGTCATCGAACATCTCAATCCGCACCCGGTCGCCGAACTTCATAAACGGGGTTTTGGCTTTGCCATCGGCGATAATCTCCAGCATCCGCACTTCCGCCAGGCAGCACGAGCCGGCCGAGCGGTCAACGTTCGAGACCGTGCCCGAGCCGATAATGGAGCCGGCGCCGAGCGGGCGGGATTTGGCGGCATGGCTGATCAGCTCCGGGAAACTGAAGGTCATGTCGACCCCGGCGTTGGGGCTGCCGATCTTGGTGTCATTCAGCGTCGCATGCAGCGGTAGATGAACCTTGCCGTCCCGCCAGGCCCCGCCCAGCTCATCCCGGGTCACCGCCACCGGTGAGAACGCCGACGACGGTTTGGACTGGAAAAACCCGAAGCCCTTGGCCAGCTCGGCCGGGATCAGGTTGCGCAAGGAGACGTCGTTGACCAGCATAAAAAGTTTGATGTGGGCGCCGGCGGCTTTTGCTTTGACGCCCATCGGAACATCATCGGTGATGACCGTTACTTCGGCCTCGAAATCGATCCCCCAGGCCTCATCCTCCACGCAGATATCTTCGCAGGGGCCGATAAACTCGTCCGATCCGCCCTGGTACATCAGGGGTTCGCTCCAGAAGCTCTCGGGCATTTCCGCGCCGCGCGCTTTCCTTA
>JADFFP010000233.1 GCA_022568115.1 Pseudomonadota bacterium
CGTGGCACAGCGCCATGGCCGAGGGAATTTCGGCATTACCCGGGGCCATTTGATGTGCCTTTCCCAAGTGGGACAGGGCTTCCCCGGCAAACCCGGCAAGAAAACACAAATTCCCGAAATATCCATATTTTTCATGTGCCTCCGGCATTTGTTCAAAGTTCGGCCGGAAGGTTTCCACAGCTTCCGCAAAATAGCCGAAGGCGGCATAAGCCCGGGTAAGATATTGGCGCAGGTCCAGGTCTTCCGGGGAGGTCTCCAGCAACGGAATAAAAAGCCGCGCGGCGCCCTTGAAGTCCCCGGCCTCGAACAGCGCTTTGCCCTTTTGGAACTGGTCCTGATATGTCGGATCGGCGGCCATGACCTACAGCTTCAATGTTGAGGTGATTTCATCACCCAGCCCGTCCAGCAGGGGCCCAATATACTTTTCATAACGGCGCCATTTTCCCAGCGCCGAGGTGTTGATCGGTTTCCTGACCTGGTAGGTGCTCATGGTAATGACCTTGTGCTTGTTCTTGTAGTATTCCAGGCATTCCGGCTCCCATTCCAGGCTGCAAAAATCAAGGATTTTGGGGGCCAGGGTTTCGCTGTCAGTGACCAGTTCCTCATAAGTGATTTCCAGCATCGGGCGGGGCAACGCCAGAGCCCAGTGTTTCATCAGCAAGTCATACTGACGGTAATAAAGCCCAAGGGTGTAAAGATCGCAGGCGTAAGGATAGCCCTTGTTGAAAAAGCCGCGGAACATGGACATGCAGGTGTCGAGCGGATCGCGGCGGATATGTATGTAGGATGCCTTTGGTAAAACCAGCTGCAGCAGTCCAAGATGCAGAAAATTGGTCGGCATCTTGTCGGTGACGTGCTGTTTGCCGGCCTCCGCCCCGGGCAGCGCCTCCAGGTAACCCCTGGCATAGCCCTCGCCGTGGGCGGCCAGGGTCTTTTCCAGCTGCTCAAAAGTATCATTTGCCAGATCTTCCTTGAACCGGCTGGCCATGGTGTTGGCATGGGGCAACTCCCCTGCCCCTTGCACCTTGGAGTGGCTGGAGATGATTTGCTCCAGCAACGTGGTGCCGGCGCGCGGCATGGCGACAATAAAAATCGGCCTGGTGGAGGGGTTTCCCGGGCGGTTGATTTTATCGAGGTTTTGTTTGGAAAACAGGGTCTTCAGACGCCCAAACTCCAAACCTGTTTCCTTTTCATCAAAGACCGCGCCGATCTTGGCGTAAGCCGCCCTGGCCCTCTGGTTGCCGAGGCTGTAATAGTGGAACGCCTGGTCATAGTCCTTGATGGCATCGTACATGTCGCCCAGGGCAAAACCCAAAAGGCCCTGGTGAGGATCCCCTTCCCTGATGCTGGAATAAAGATTTTCCAGCACTTCAAAGGTTTGGTTCTTTTCCGCCGGCGGTGACATTTTGTTCAGCTGGAAGTGGGCCATCGGATGGGTCGGATCCAGTTCCAGAACCCGCTCGAAACATTCCCGGGCTTTTTCCAGCTCGGCATAATAGACAAGGGTCCTGGCCTTGATCAGCAGGGCATTGACATTATCGGGCTCAAATTCCAGCGCCTTCTCAATAAAGGGCATGCTTTCTTCGTATCTGTAGATGTTAAAAAGGGCATAGCCGAGTGAATACAACAACTTCCTGGAGGAGGGATCGAGCCGGTATATTTCGGTCAAAACCGGGATCACTTCCTCGTAGAGGTTCAATTCCATCAGGGCATGCCCCAGGCCCCTCTTGTAGGAAATATCTTCGCCATCATGGCGGACAAGTTTTTGGAAATATTCCCTGGCCAGCAGCCATGCCCCGGCTTCCCGGGCCGCCGTGGCTATCTGGCCCCAGACAAATTGGTTATCCGGGAACCTGTCCTTCAGGGATTGGGCAACTTTGAGCGCCTGTTCACCCTTTTTCTGTTCCAGCAGGGCTCTGACGTAGCGGTTTGCAATCGCCGGGTCCCGTGGCGACAGCCGGAACAATTCCTCCAATAGCGGCTCTGCCTCGGAAAACCTTCCGGTCTTTTCATAAAGTTTGCTCAACTGGTTGAGAATGGTGGTTTGCCCGGGGGCCAGTTTGTTGGCCTCTTCCAGCTCGGAGGCCCCTTCATCCTCGCGCCCGCTGGCGATCAGGGCGAAAGCCCGGTGGGTTCGCACCTGGGGATTTTCCGGCGCGGCCTGCAACGCCTTCCCGGTGTAATCCAGCGCCGCCACCAGGTTGCCAAGGTTGGCTTCGACAAAGCCCAGGCAGCTGTTCGCCTCGGGGCTTGCCGGAGCCAGCCGGATGACCGCTTTCAGGTGCCCTTGTGCGGCCTGGAAATCGCCCTGGTCGAGGGCTTCCATCCCTTTACTGAAGCGCGTATTCAAATTCAAAGCCATCAAACCCTTTAATTTTCCTTAGCCGTTTTTACCAGGTCTGCGCCCAGAGCTTTATCGAGCGGGGCCAGGAAGTCTCGATAGCGTTTCCAGCGGGCGATCGAGGAGGTGTTCATGGGTTTTCTCACCTGGATCGAACTTATGGTCATGGCGGCCTGCTCAAGTTTGTGGAATTCCAGGCATGCCGGATCCCACTCAAGACCCAGGAATGAAATAACCTCCCTTGATTTTTGTTCTTGGTGCGCCACTAAATCCTCGTACCTGATATCTAAAATAGGAACGCTGAGCACCTCTTTCCAGTAGCCCATGAGATCATTGTACTGGCGGTAATAATCGCCAATGCTCGCCAGGTCGGTGGCGTACGGGTGGCCCTTGTCGAACATGTTGCAGAAAATTGAAATCGAAGTGTCGAGCGGATTGCGCTGGATATGAATGATCCTGGCCCGGGGAAAAAGCGCCGCGATCAAGCCCAGGCTGCGGAAATTTGCCGGAAGTTTGTCGGTGACGCGGCGGGTTTCGGGATTACCGGCCGCCAGCGCCTCCAGGTAGCGGTCCCGCCATTCTTTTCCTTTT
>JADFFP010000234.1 GCA_022568115.1 Pseudomonadota bacterium
TTCGGTGAGTCGGTTTTAAGAAGCAGATAAACATTCACGCTTGCCGGGGGATTTGACGTCAAATACTAGATGTCTGCCTCGTGACTTGATCTAGTCAACAACAACCTTACCTAGGGGGGTAATATGGTAAATAATCTAATCTCAGCGGTACTCTTGGGCGTTCTCGTTTACGTCTGGTACTGGGTAGGAACAGTTGCGCCGTGGGTCAGCGAAGGATCCTTCAGTGTTATGGGAGCTGGCGGCGCGAGTTATGCTATACCCGGTCTTGCGTACCTGTTTTTCACATTTTTGACGTTTGCTTTGGCACGCGGGAAATAAGGGAGAGAAAGCATGTTTGACAATATTATGAATGCCGCAAAAGGCTTTTTTCCGGACCGTCTTATTTCCTTTGCAGTCGCAGGGTTGGTAATTTCAGCACTTTACCAGCTTGTTGGCGGTGGCGGATTTGACCCAATGGAAATGGCTAAATTTGCCGTTACAGCTGCCGTTGCCGGTTTCTTCGCCTCACTTGTTATGGGGGCGGCTGAATAAGCCAAAATATTAAAAATTTAATTGGGCGTGGGAGGTTTCTTCCGCGCCCAATTTTTATGCGCCAGTGCCGCCAACCGTCAGGCCATCGACCAGAAGGGTTGGCTGGCCGACCCCTACCGGGATGCTTTGGCCTTCCTTGCCGCAGGTTCCGATCCCGAGGTCCAGCTCCAGGTCATTTCCCACCATGGTGACTTTTTTCAAAACCTCTGGCCCGCTGCCGATCAGGGTGGCTCCTTTCAGGGCTTTGCCAACCTTGCCGCCCTTGATCCGGTAGGCCTCGGTACAGGAAAAGACGAATTTGCCGTTGGTGATGTCGACCTGGCCGCCGCCGAAACTGGTGGCATAGATGCCATCCTTGACGCTTTTTAAAATTTCCTCTGGCGGGTACTTTCCGGCCAGCATGAAAGTATTGGTCATTCTTGGCATTGGCGCATGGGCGTAAGACTCGCGCCGGCCATTTCCGGTCGGCTTCATACCCATCAACCTGGCGTTCTGCCGGTCCTGTATATAGCCCTTTAGTATTCCGTCCTCAATCAGCACCGTCTCGGAGGTCGGGGTTCCCTCGTCATCGATGGTTAGCGATCCGCGCCGCCCCTCCAGCGTACCGTCATCAACGACCGTAATGCCCCTGGCCGCCACCTGTTGGCCCATTAGTCCGGCAAAGGCGGAGATTTTTTTGCGGTTGAAATCCCCCTCCAGGCCGTGGCCGACCGCTTCATGCAGCAACACTCCCGGCCAGCCGGGGCCCAGCACCACCTGCATTTCACCGGCCGGGGCCGGGACCGAGGTCATATTAACGGCGGCCTGGCGCAGGGCCTCGTCCGCCTGGGCCTTCCAGTTTTTGGTTTTGAACAGGCGGGAGTACCCATGGCGCCCACCGGTCCCGGAGACCCCGGTCTCCATCCTGCCGTCCTGTTCCAGGACAACACTGATGTTCAGCCTGACCAATGGGCGGATATCGCTGGCCGAGGCGCCGCCGGCGCGCATAATATGGATCAGGTTCCAGGCGCCAGCCAGCGAAGCGCTGACCTGGCGCACCCGCTCATCCTTTGCCCTAAGGTAAGCATCAATTTCCTCAAGCAGCTTGACCTTGGCCTGAAACTCATAATCCTCCAGCGGGTTGTCGGGGGGATACAAATGGCGGTTGGTTTTGCGCGGGGAAACATCCATCCTGCCGCTCTCTCCGCTCTTGATCGCGGTAATTGTTTCAGCCGCCCTTTTGATCGCTTCCTCGGTCAGTTCGTTAGAATGAGCGTAGCCGGTCACCTCCCCCACAACCCCCCTCAGACCAAACCCTTGCGTGGTATCAAAAGCGGCGGTTTTCAAATGACCGTTATCGAATGAAAAAACCTCCGAAAGGCCGTATTGAAAATACAGCTCACCATCATCCAAACCTTCCAGGGCGTTATCGACCACGCCCTGGATTCGCGCCTTCTCCAGACCAGCGTGGGTAAAGAAGAACTCATCTGCTTTCGGGGGCTCGATCATTGAAAATTTCCAAAGTTTAAAAGTGATAATTCAAGGCCTGTTCCAGCAACTTTATACGAAAAAATGGACAACGCAATAGCAAGTCATAATCATTCTTATCCTACCCCCAAGAAAATATCAGCGGGGGCTTGTGATGGATCAAATTTCTGATATAAACAGCACGCATGAGGGGGCATCGTCCAAGCCTAAATTCAATTTCAGAAATACCCTTGGTCTGGAAAAGACACAAGGGATAAAAGAGGGATAACGTGTTAAAAAGATTTTTGCAATTTATCGCCGCAACTTATCTGGGATTAGCGGCGTTTGCCGGACCGGCGCTGGCCGGGCCAGACCGGGTTGGAATGGCCCACGATAAACAGATAAATTTTCAAACACCGGCCACGGAGGTGATGCACGACATCATCTGGCTGCATGATGTAATGATGTTTATTATCACACTGATTGTGCTGCTGGTTTTGGGTCTGCTGCTTTGGGTAATGATCCGCTACAACCACCGCGCCAATCCCATCCCCGCCAAAACCACCCACAACACATTATTGGAAATGATCTGGACCATTATCCCGGTTTTAATTCTTGTTTATATTGGCGTATATAACATCAAACTTCTCTACAAACAGGATGTTATCCCCGAAGCCGACCTGGTGATCGAGGTGACCGGCCACCAGTAGTACTGGACCTACAATTACCCCGACCAGGGCCTGGAATTTGATGGTTTCATGCTTGACAGGGCCTTTTTTGATCCTGATCGGTCAGCGGAGGTCCAGCAGCAACGGGAAGCCGCTATTGAGGATTTGAGGATCCTTCTGGGCCGGGCCGGGCCGATAGAAATTCACCGCCTGCTTGATACCGACACTCGGGTTGTGGTTCCGGTCAACACCGTCGTTAAGGTTCTGGTTACGGCTGATGATGTCAT
>JADFFP010000016.1 GCA_022568115.1 Pseudomonadota bacterium
TTCGGGCGCCGGGGGGCGGTTCTGGATGCCCTTGCCCATGCCCGGGCGGGCGAGGCTGAAAGAGCTTTAAAAGACCAGCCGCCGCCAAAAGGGAGCCAGCTTTCGGAGATTGTCTACCGCCAGGTTATGTTTGCCAGGATTTTGGCCGGGGATGCGGTCCTGCGCGCCCTGTTCCGCGCGCACCTGTCCGGCGATTTAGGATCGGCCGCCGCCCGGGCGCTTGAGGATTTGGCGCCGCGGTCGGGCGCAAAAGGGGATGCCGGAGCCGCCGAAGCGTTCCTTTTGGCCGGCATCAGTTATGTCCTGATGATTCGCGATTTCCAAAACGAGTGCTTAAGCGTTCCAATTAAAACCCCAACTGATATGGCCGCCTTTGAACGCGCTTTTGTCCGCCTTTGTTTGCAAATCCCGGGAGAAACCCGGCGAAACCATTGATCCAGGTGGACTTTTGCATTAGCCAAATAAAAACCACCCGCGCAAGCGCGGGTGGCTATTGTTACAGCATGGTGGGAGCAAAAGCTGTAGGTTATTAATTACAGGAAAGTCCTTAAGAAATAGTTACCGGAATCGAGATGTGGTAATTTAAGACAGGGATTGAATTTACCGCAAGCAAAAAGGAGATCACGACAGGCAGAAATGGATTTATCCCGGGAAATAAAGAAATATTTGAAAAAAGGATTTGGAGGATTAATATATGTTACCGGACGGTAACATATAGGCCGAGCCATGGGTTGTAATAAGAACCCGAGGATTTAAACATTTAAGTATCCCGGACATTTAAACCCTTAAGGATTATGATAATTCTTTATTGGCGGGCTGGCTTGTGCTTAAGATACATGACCTAAGGGAGCGCTTTTGAAAGGAAAACACCATGGCTGCACCAAAAAAGAAAACCCCCGCCAAGGCCAAGGCCGCAAAACCCAGGGCTGTGCCCAAAACTGCTCTGGCCAAAAAGGATGATCCGGTTCAGGACATCGTGAGCACTTTACAAGGTTTTCAGCTCCACACCTTGATCGCCTTGGGGCTGGCGGTGGCCTTTCTGGTTTTCCAGCTGGTTCCGGATCTTAGATACATCTGGTGGCTGAATATTCCGGCGGCGGCGGCCTCCGGTTATATATTCTGGCGTCAGGACGCAAACGTCAAGGGGGTCGAGGCAAAAGTATGCCGTTATGGCCTTTTTACCGTTGCGGCGCTGTTCTTGTGGCGGGATATTTATCTGAGCAACCAGTTGAATGAGCTTCAGAACTGGGATATTTTTACCAACTAGGCCACAAATTTCAGTCTGAAACAGAGCGCGGTATGAGCAAGGCTTTTTATCACCAGTTAAGAGCGGCACTGGACGAGATTGATGCGGCCGGGCTGTACAAGCGCGAGCGCCTGATCGCCACCCCGCAGTCTTCGGGGATCGAGGTTTCTGAAAACGGCTCGACCAGGGAGGTTATCAACTTTTGCGCCAACAATTACTTAGGCCTGGCGGCCTCACCCGAAATAATCGCCGCGGCGCAAAAAGCCATGGACGATTTCGGCTATGGCATGGCGAGCGTACGTTTTATCTGTGGAACCCAAACCCTTCACCGTGATCTGGAGCAAAAGATTGCCTCTTTTTTCGGCTATCAGGCGGCGATCCTCTACATCGCCTGTTTTGACGCCAACGGCGGCCTCTATGAGCCGCTTTTGGGGCCCGAGGATGCGATCATTTCCGATAGCCTCAACCATGCCTCGATCATCGACGGGGTGCGGCTGTGCAAGGCCGGGCGGTTCCGCTATGCCAACAACGACATGGCCGATCTTGAAGAACAATTGAAGGCCGCCGACGGGGCCGGCGCGCGCTTCAAAATGATCGTCACCGATGGGGTCTTTTCGATGGACGGGATCATCGCCAATTTGCCGGGGATTTGCGACCTGGCCGACAAATACGGCGCCCTGGTGATGGTTGACGATAGTCATGCCTCGGGTTTTATCGGCGATCATGGCCGCGGCACGCCCGAACACTGCGGGGTCGAGGGGCGGATCGATATCCTGACCTCGACCCTTGGCAAAGCGCTGGGCGGTGGCGCCGGCGGGTTTACCGCCGCCAAAAGGGAAGTGATCGACATGTTGCGCCAGAGATCACGTCCCTATCTCTTTTCCAACTCGCTGCCGCCGGCGCTGGCGGCCGGCGCCATCAAAGCCCTTGATCTGATCAAAGATGGGGATGCGCTTCGGAAAAAACTTATGGATAACGCCGCTTACTTCCGCAAAGGCATGGAAAAGGCGGGTTTTGACCTGGTGCCCGGGAACCACCCGATCATCCCGGTGATGCTGGGTGAGGCCAGGGTGGCTCAGGATATGGCCGCCAAACTGCTGGAGCGGGGTATTTACGTGATCGGCTTTTTCTTCCCCGTGGTGCCCAGGGGCGAGGCGCGCATCAGGGCCCAAATGTCCGCGGCCCATACCACCGAACAGCTTGATCAGGCGATCACCGCCTTTAGCGAGGTCGGCAAGGAACTAGGGGTAATTTCTTAGCATGTCAAACATGATGAAATGCCTGATGAAACTGAAACCCGGGGAGGGCATCTGGATGTCTGAACAGCCGGTGCCTGAGATCGGCGACGACCAGGTTCTGATCAGGATCAAAAAGACCGCGATCTGCGGCACCGACATTCATATCTACAATTGGGATGACTGGGCGGCTAAAACCGTCCCCATTCCGATGATCACCGGCCATGAATACTCAGGTCAGATTGCCGAGGTCGGCAAGCACGCCACGCACCTGAAAGTGGGCCAGTACGTCACCGGCGAAGGCCATGTGATCGGCCAGTTTTCCAGGAATGCCCGGGCCGGGCGCTTTCACCTGTCGCCTGACACCAGGGGCATCGGGGTCGACCTGCCCGGCGCTTTTGCCGAATATCTGGCCTTGCCCGCCTTTAACGTGATCCAGTTACCCGGAAACATTCCCGGGGACATCGCGGCGATCATGGATCCTCTCGGCAACGCCACCCACGCCACCCTTTCCTTTGATCTGGTCGGCGAAGATGTTTTGATCACTGGCGCCGGGCCAATCGGCATCATGGCCGCCGCCATTGCCCGCCACGTCGGCGCGCGACATATTGTGATCACCGATGTTAATCAATACCGGCTCGATTTGGCGTCCAAGGTTGCCGACGTGGTGCCGGTGCATGCTTCAAAAGAAGATCTGAAAGATGTCCAGAACAAACTGGGCATGACCGAAGGTTTCGATGTCGGGCTTGAGATGTCGGGCAGCCCCGAGGCGCTCTCGCAAATGATCAATAACATGATCATGGGCGGCAAGATTGCGCTTCTCGGTCTGCCCTCAGGGCCGGTCGAGGTCGATATTCCGGCGGTCATCATGAAAGCGCTCCGGATTAAAGCCATTTACGGGCGCGAGATGTACGAAACCTGGTACAAGATGGTGGCGATGCTGGAATCGGGCCTTGATGTTTCGAAGATCATCACCCACCGCTTCGATATTGACGATTTCCAGAAAGGCTTCGACGCCATGCGCTCCGGCCAGTCCGGCAAGGTCATTCTGAACTGGGAGTAGTCTCTATTCCAGCACCAGGAGCAAGTCGTTGGTCTCGACCGTGGCGCCTTTGAGGGCGACAATTTTTGCAATCTTGCCCGCCTTCGGGGCGCGCACCAGGGTTTCGATCTTCATCGCCTCCAGGACGATCAGGACCTCCCCTTCAGCGACCTTCTGGTCCTTCTCGACCTCGATGGCGGCGATCAGCGCCGGCATCGGCGCCCAGATATGGTCCTGGTTATCAAGGTCCGCGACCACGCGGGTCTGGTCTTCTCCCGCCGCCTCCGGCTCGATCGTGGCGACCCGGGCCTGGCCATTCAGCTCGAAGAAGACAGCGATCTTGCCTTTTTCGTTCAGTTCTCCTTGCGCCAGATAGCGGATAAAAAGGGTCTTGCCGCGTTCGATATCAACGCTGATTTCCTCGTTCGGCTCAGGGCCATAGAAAAACACCGGCGTCTCCAGCCCGGAGATGTCGCTGTAAAGGGCCCGGTGTTCGGCGAACTCCAGAAACACAGCCGGATACATCAGGTACGAGGCCAGGTCATATTCAGAAACTTCCCGGCCAATTTTTTTCTTGCATTCCTGGCGCTTTTTTTCGAGATTTGCGGGGGCAACAAACGCGCCCGGCCGCTCGGTATAGGGTGCTTGGCCGCCCAGGACTTTTCGCTGCAGGGCCTCAGGCAGGCCGCCCGGGGGCTGACCCAGGTCCCCCCTGAAAAACGCCACCACTGATTCCGGAAAGGCGGTGTCATGGTTCGGGTCGGCCACCTGCTCCCTGGTCACGCCGGAGGTCACCATCATCAGCGCCATGTCGCCGACTACCTTGGAAGTGGGAGTGACCTTGACGATATCTCCAAACATTTCATTAACCTGTGTATAGGCTTTCGAGACTTCAGGCCAGCGGTCGGCAAGACCAAGCGAGCGAGCCTGTTCGCGCAAATTGGTATACTGGCCGCCGGGCATTTCGTGCTGGTAGACATCCGCTGTGCCGGCCCGGATCTTGCTTTCAAAAGCGCCGTAGTTGTGGCGCGTGGCCTCCCAGAAGCGGGAAATTTTTTCGATGTTTTTAAGCTCCAGATTGATCTCCTTATCGGAATTTTGCAGCGCCGCGACTATCGCCCCAAGGCTCGGTTGCGAGGTTAGCCCGCTCATCGAATCCATCGCCGTATCAACCGCGTCGGCCCCGGCCTCGATCGCCACCAGCACACTGGCGACCGCACTGCCAGCGGTATCATGGGTGTGAAAATGAACCGGCAGGCCGGTTTCTTCCTTGATCGCCTTGACCAGGATTTTGGCGGCTTCGGGCCGGCACAGTCCGGCCATATCCTTGATCGCAATGATATGGACGTCCAGCGCCGCCAGCTCCCTGGCCAACCGGAGGTAATAGGGCAAGTTGAACTTGGACCGGTTGGGATCGAGTAAATCCCCGGTGTAACAGATCGCCGCCTCGCACAGGCCGCCCTCCTCAAGCACCGCCTCAATCGCCACCTTCATGTTTTCCACCCAGTTATTGGCATCGAAAATCCGGAACAGGTCGATCCCGGCTTTTTTCGACTGGGTGACAAAATGACGCACGACGTTATCCGGATAGTTGGAATAACCAACCGCGTTGGCGCCCCGGAACAGCATTTGCAGGATGTGGTTGGGAAGCGCGGCGCGCAAAGCTATCAGGCGTTCCCACGGGTCTTCCTTCAGGAACCGCATGGCGACATCAAAGGTCGCCCCGCCCCAGCATTCCACCGAGAATAAATCCGTCATTAAATGGGCATAGGCCGGAGCGATTTTCAAAAGGTCGTGAGTCCTAATCCGGGTCGCCAAAAGCGACTGGTGGGCGTCGCGAAAGGTGGTATCGGTAATCAGCGGCTTTGTTTGCTCGAGCATCCATTTGCTGAAATTTTTCGGGCCGACCTTGTCGAGAAAGTTTTTATGGCCCGCCGGCGGCCTGCCGATGCCCGAGACTTCCGGGACGATCGGCACATCAAACCCGGCCGGGCGTGGGCGGCCTTTCACCTCCGGGTTGCCATCGACAATAATCTTGCCGATAAAATTCAGGAGCTTCGATGCCCTATCACGGCGCTTCTTGAAGCGGAACAGGTCCGGGGTCTCGTCAATAAAGCGCGTGTTATAGGTCATGGTCCGGAATTTTTCGTGATTGATCAGGTTTTCCAAAAACGCAATGTTGGTCTTGACTCCACGGATGCGGGTCTCGCGGAGCGCCCGGTTCATGCGCTGGATCGCCTCTTCAGGGGTTGGCGCCCAGCTGGTGAGCTTTTCCAGAAGAGAATCATAATACGGGGTGACAATCGCCCCGGTATAGGCGTTGCCCCCGTCGCGCCGGATGCCAAATCCTTCCGCGCCGCGGTATACCTTGAGGCGCCCATAGTTGGGCATAAAGTTGTTCTTCGGGTCTTCGGTGGTGATGCGGGCCTGTAGGGCATGGCCGTTGAGCTTGATTTTGCTCTGCGCCGGGATACCGCATTCCTTCAAGGTTTGGCCGCCGGCGATTTTGATCTGCGCCTTGACGATATCAATCCCGGTGACTTCCTCGGTGACCGTATGTTCAACCTGCAGGCGCGGATTGACCTCGATGAAATAAAAGTTTCCAGTCTCCCCTTCCAGCAGGAACTCAACCGTCCCGGCGTTGCTGTAGCCGACCTTCCGGCAAAGCATCATGGCAAGGCTGCAGACCTCTTTGCGTTGTTTACTGTTCAGGTAAGGCGCCGGCGCGCGTTCGATGATTTTCTGGTTGCGGCGCTGCACCGAACAATCACGCTCGAACAAATGAACCAGGTTTCCTTTTGCATCCCCCAGAATCTGAACCTCGACATGGCGGGCGTTGGTGATCAGCTTTTCCAGGTAAACCTCGTCCCGGCCAAACCCCGAGACCGCCTCAGAGCGGGCGCTGTCAAACTCTTTTTTCAGGCCCTTTGCGTCAAAGATCACGCGCATGCCGCGCCCGCCGCCGCCCCAGCTGGCCTTGAGCATCAGCGGATAACCGATTTTTTTCGCTTCTTTTAACGCCTGCTCAAGATCATTTAGCGGCGGCGATGCCGGGATGATTGGAATACCGGCCTTTTTGGCGATTTCCCTGGCGGTGATTTTGTTGCCGAATTTTCGCATCACCTGCGGGTCAGGGCCGATGAAGATCAATCCGTTCTTGCGGCAGGTTTCGGCAAAGTCCGGATTCTCAGCGAGAAACCCGTACCCCGGATGAATGGCGTCTGCGCCAGCTTCGAGGGCGGTTTTTATGATCGTGTTGATATCCAGATAAGCCCCGATCGGGCCTTTGGACTGGTCCAGAAGATAACTTTCATCGGCCTTGAAGCGGTGGAGCGAATAGCGGTCTTCCCAGCTGAAAACCGCGACCGTATGGAGACCCAATTCAGTCGCCGCCCGGAACACCCGGGTGGCAATCTCCCCGCGGTTTGCGACCAGGATTTTATCCATGCCGGCCCAGAATTAATTCAACATATCCCATCGGAACCCCTTCCCCCGTCAAGGCTATTTATAGCACGGGACAGGCTGGGACAAAAGGTGAGTTGTAAATTATTGGGATGTTTTTAGATAAAAAAAGAGCGGCCAAAATGACCGCCCTTTCTGGAAAACTTTGTGGCTTGAGTTATTCGGCCACTTTAATGTTGGCTGCTGAAGAGCGGCCGCGGTTGTCTTCTTCCATATCGTAAGACACCTTCTGGCCTTCATCGAGGCCGTTGAGGCCGGAGTTCTGTACGGCTGAGATGTGTACAAACACGTCCTTGCCGCCATCTTCAGGTTCGATAAAGCCAAAGCCTTTGGTGGCGTTAAACCATTTAACGGTACCATTTGCCATTTTACTAGTCCTTTCGCGCGAGTGTAGAAGTGGAAAACGTGTCGAAATAAATCGCGCGAAACCAATTCAGAGCAGTCGCAGTTTAGAGTTTAAGTTACGCCGGGGCCATAAGGCTCCATCGGCAAAACAGCTTCTATGGGAAAAACCCTTGCTTGTCACCAACTAAATTTCATCCGGGTAGATAGGCTGGATGTCGACCGGGATGTTGCCAAGCCTTTTGACCGCCGCGCTGAAGGCGTCATCGGTTTTTGCATATTTTTCCAGAAACGCTTTTGCGGCGTCATAATTGCCGTGTGCTTCCAGGATGACAATGTCGCGGGTCAGGTCGGCGATCGCCTGCTCCAGGGCGGCAAAGTCGACCGTGTAAAGGCCGCTTTCCTGATCGACGCTGAACGCTCCCTTTTCCCTGAAATAGGAATACTGGAACGCCGCGCCGCTGCCGTGGGCCTGATTGATGCCAAAGCGCATGGAACGGAACAGGCCGGTGAAATAGGTCGCCAGCAGGTTTTCTTTTTCCGCGATGGGCAGCTCACCAATTTCCATCATATAAAGGATATTATAAACCCCCATGACATCGGCCTTGCCTTCTTCAATGGCCGAATAAAGCTCCTTCAACTCGGCATTTACGGTGGTCTCAACCCCGTTTACGGTTATTGTCCCGGGACCCAGCGAGTGTGACAGTTCATGGAACAGGGTGTTCATCGCCATGTATTTCCTGATCAGCAGGTGGGCCTGTTCAGGGGCCAGTATCCGCTCGGCCATGGGCGCCAGGATTATCTCGAACTTGGCATTCAGCACATTGTTCAAAAGAACTTTCTTGGCCCCCTTGGCCTCGCGCACCCGCTCGTCATTGGGAAGATTAAAGGCGATTGTCTGGACCCCCGGAACATTGTCGCCGCCGCCGTGAATCTGGTAGACCACGGCCATCGGGCTTTCAAACCCGCGCTTGAAGTTTTTGTAACGCTCCTCGACCGGCAGGTTGGCCTCCATATCGCGCAGGTACTTGATGTAACGCTCAACCGCGGCGCTTTCCTGCGGGTCGCGGATGGTGATAAAGGCCTCAAACGCCGCCTTGTAACCGAAAAGCCCGTCGGTATAGACCTCGTAAGGGCCGATCACCACTTCGATCGGGGTGCCTTCCAGGTCCATCCAGGCGATCTCGGATTGGTAATAATCATCGCTAAAGAACGCATCAGCGCGAAGGTTGAGGAATTTTTTCAGGGATTGGTTCGAAGTGATCCGGGCGGCTTCCCGCATCAAATCCGCGGCTGGCTCCAGCCACTCAGCGTAATATTCGGAATAGGGAAGGGCAATCAGGTTGTCGCCCTCGCGGCGGATCACGGTATAAAGGCTGCGGAACGCTTCGCTGTCCTCCGGGTGGGCGGTGATCCAGGCCTCGAATTCTGACCTGGTCATATCGGCGGGGTAAAACCCGGCCCCGATGGGGTGGGGAGTATCGCCATAAAAGGGATAATTCTCCGCGAGCGTATCCCACGGCCCGAAATGCAAATCGAACATGTCCAGCAGGGCCTCTTTGTTAGGAAGATCGCTGGCGGCGATCTCGGTGCGAATCGCCGGGTTGCCTTCAGACACCTGGCGCAGGTAAATTTCCGACATCAGGCCGCCAACCCGATTGAGCAGGTTGATCACCTGGCGTTCTTCCTCGTTGAGAAACGAGGTGTCGACATTCATCTCGATGCGCGCGACCTTGGCCCGGCTGGCGGCCATGTCATAGGCATCTTCGTGAACCTGGGTTTCATCAGAAGGCGTTTGCTCCGAACAGGCGCTGATCGCCGCCGCGAATGAAAAAGCAAATACAATTAATAAAAGTGCTTTCAAATTGAACATGGTCTTCCTCCCGGTTGATTGCCTGGAGTTTTCTAGCATTTACAGGGAGATGAAGCCAGCCGGTTTCAAGTATTCTTTGCAGCAGAATTAACCCTCTATTGGATCAGCCTGCGCTGGAGATAAAAGGGAAGGTTTTTGGAGATTGCCTGACAAACTGCGTGACAAAGCGCGTTAAATTTACCACAGTTGGGATAGATCAAAAACCAACAAGGGGCCGGACATGCCATTTCATAAAATCGTAATCACACTTGCTGCTTTTTTTCTGCTGACCGGGTTTAGCGCGCCGGAAGATAAAGAGGCAATCCTGAACATTATCGCGGACGTGAAATATGGCTGGGAAAACGGTGACGGCGCTCCATTCCGGAAACATTTCCTTGATTTTGACGGCGCCCGCTATATCGAATCCGGCGGCCAGAATGTCGGCCTCGATGACCTGGTGGGCCATCATGTCGAGCCGGAAAAGGACGCGCTTGAATACCTCAGCCTCGACTTTGACAATATCGTGATCTATTTCGAGGGCGATTTCGCCTGGGCGATCGCCGATACCAAGGTCAAGGGCAAGGTGCGCTCGTCCGGGTTTGAATTCGACAAGACCGGTTACCAGACCTTTCTGTTCCGCTATCTCGACGGGGCCTGGAAGGTGGTCCACACCCACTCCTCGTCGCGCGACAGAAAATAAGAAAAAAAGCGGCGCTCAGGCCAAGCCGGAATTTAAAGCCTTTCAGGGTGATTTTTTGCCGGGATACTATTTTTTCTCTATTATCTGGTTTTTGACTAAAATCAAGGACACCGGCCTTATCTGAACCTACAATCGTGGCATTACCATTTATAGCAGGTGAGAAGAATTGAATCATCGAGAGGTTCAAAGTGTGAAGAAGGAAAAGTGTTATGAGCACCAAAAATATAATTGCAAAATATAGAAACTGTTTTGTTACCTTGTGCGCCGCCGCTTTTGTGTTGACCGCCAGCGCCGTCACCCATGCGGATGAGGTCATTACCATGTACAAGCAAACATATTGCGGCTGTTGTGAAAAATGGGCCGAACATGTCCGGAAAGCTGGATTTGAAGTCACTGTTGTCAACATGGATGATCTTGCTCCCTTTAACGAACGATTTGGCATCCCGCAACACGTAGCATCATGTCACACCGCAAAATTAGGGAGCTATTATATTGTCGGCCATGTTCCGGCAGCGGATATTTTCAAACTTTTGGATGAAAAACCGGATGTCCGGGGCCTTGCGGTTCCCGGCATGCAGGTTGGCACCCCGGGCATGGAAGTGCCGGGCCGGGTGGCCGCGAAATATGATTCAGTGCTTTTCACTTACACCGGAGAAACGACCGTTTACGTATCCCATTAATTTAAACGAATTTTTTTGGGTAATTTGCATGAAATTAAACTCACAAAGAAAAAGATATACAATAGGAGAAAAAGGATGAGAAACAGAATTTTGGCCGCCGCCACGGCATTGGCAATTGGCTTTGGCGGCAGCGCAACCGCGCAGGAACAGGATCATTCCGCCGCCATGCCGGAGCGCGCCCAGCAGGAAATGATTCAAGATATGATGCAAAGCATGCACCAGTGCATGAACCAGATGAAGGAAGATGAGAGCGGCATGGGCATGCATTCCCAATCGTCCGGAGAAAACGGTGAACCGTCCTCCGGGGATAAGATGCAGTCGATGATGGAGCACATGATGAAAAAAATGGAAAGCTGTATGATGCAGATAGAGGCATCAAAGGACGAAGGGGGGTCTTACGATCATTAACCCTGTGAGGGAAGAGACGTCGCGGTCGAACTAACCTAAAGGAAGAGTGGCGTCTGGGGGCGGAATTAAACCACCATTGCTGCGGATTTTCAGTCCGTGTTTGGGCAGTGTCAGGGTATTGCTGATATCGGGATCAAACGTTTTTTCTATTGTTTTTTCTCGGGCGTAGTTTGGATTTTAACCAACTCCAGATTTTTTTTCGGCTCTCAAAAACACTGATGCCAAAGATTA